>NZ_JAYSFE010000003.1:0-83422 GCF_041913585.1 Allostella sp. | reverse complement strand
ACGAGAAGTGGGGCGAGGCGGTCAAGGCCGTCGTCGAGCTGCGCGCCGGCATGTCCGCCACCGAGGGCGAGGTCGTGCAGCTCTGCCGCGACCGGCTCGGCGGGATGAAGGCGCCGAAGTCCGTGGATTTCTGGGCGGCGCTGCCGCGAAGCCCCGTCGGCAAGGTGCTGAAGCGCGACGTCCGCGAACATTACTGGGCCGGGCAGGCCCGCCGCGTCTGACCCCGAGGGAGGATCGCCATGGCCGGCCGCCGCATGAAGACCCGGATCGCCACCTCCGACGCGACGTCCATCACCGTGCGCGGTCTCGACCTGGTGGAGGAGGTGATCGGCCGCTACGGCTTCACCGAGATGCTCTATTTCCATCTCGCCGGGCGCTTTCCGAGCGCGGCCGAGACCCGGATCCTCGACGCCTGCCTCGTCACCCTGATGGAGCACGGCGTCACGCCGTCGTCGCTGATCGCGCGCCTCGTCACCGACAGCGTGCCGAACCAGATGCAGGTCGCGGTGGCGGCCGGGCTGACGGTGGTCGGCGACGTCTTCGTCGGCACCATGGAAGGCTGCGCCGCCATCCTCGCCCGCGGCATCGCCGAGGGCGGCGATGCCGACGACTTCTGCCGGAGGGTGGTGGCCGAGCACCGGGCCGCCGGCCGCCGCCTGCCGGGATTCGGTCACCCCTTCCACAAGCCCGACGACCCGCGGACGCCCAGGCTCTTCGCCTTCGCCCGCTCGCAGGGCGTCGCCGGCCGGCACATCGCGCTCCTGGAGCGACTGAATGCCGCGCTCGACGCGGCGGCCGGCCGCCACCAGACGATCAACGCGACGGGCGCCGTCGCCGCCCTGCTGCTGGAAATCGGGCTGCCGGCCGACATGTTCCGCGGCATCGCGCTGGTCTCGCGCTGCGGCGGCCTGCTCGCCCACGTCCAGGAGGAGCGCCGGGAGCCGTCGGCGCGCCACATCTGGGCCGTCGTCGAGGAGAACATGGAGTACCGCGACCCCGACTGATCGCGGGACCGGTATGGACAAGGCCGGCCGCCGGGACGAAGACTGAGCGCACGGGCGCCCTGGGCTCGCCCGGGGAAGAAGGACGGCGTGAACGGTTCGGGACAGCTCGCGCGCGTGGCGGAGGCCGACCGCCCGATCGTGCGATTGACGTTGGACGGCCAGGAACTGCCGGGCCTCGCCGGCGACACGGTGCTGACGGTCGTGCTGACCCAGGGCCGGCGGCTCCGCGACAACGAGTTCGAGGGACGGCCGCGGGCGGGCTTCTGCCTCATGGGCGCCTGCCAGGACTGCTGGCTGTGGCGCCCGGACGGCAGCCGGGTGCGCGCCTGCTCGACGCCGGCCGAGGACGGGATGGCCCTGCTGTCGCGCTCGCCGCTGGAACGCTGGGCCGGAGCCCACCCATGAGCGAGCCGCGGATCGTCATCGTCGGCGCCGGCCCGGCCGGCACCCGCGCGGCCGAGACCTTCGTCCGCCACGGGCTCCGTCCGACCGTGCTCGACGAGGCGCCGCGGTCGGGCGGGCAGATCTACCGCCGGCAGCCCGCCTCCTTCCGCCGTCCGGCCCGCGCCGTCTACGGCTTCGAGGCCGGCCGGGCGGAGGCGCTGCACGCCGCCTTCGACGCGCTCGCCGGCCGCATCGACCACCGGCCGGAGACGCTGGTCTGGACGCTCCGCGACGGTACCGTCCATGCGCTCCCGGCGATGGGCGGCCAGTCGCAGGCGTTCCCCTACGACGCGCTGGTGCTGGCGACCGGCGCCTGCGACCGGGTGATCCCGTTCCCGGGCTGGACCACCGCCGGCGTCTACACCCTGGGGGCGGCCCAGATCGCCCTCAAGTACCAGGGCTGCGCCATCGGCGACCCGGTCGTCTTCCTCGGCACCGGCCCGTTGCTCTACCTCGTCGCCTACCAATACGCGAAGGCGGGGGCGAAGGTGGCGGCGGTCCTCGACACCACCTCCTTCGGCACCAAGCTCGCCGCGCTCGGCCGGATGCTGGCGGTGCCGCAGGCCTTCCTCAAGGGCGTCTACTACCTGGGCTGGCTGCGCTCGCACGGCGTCGCGATCCACGAGGGCGTGGTCCCGGTGCGGGCCGAGGGCACGGCGGCGGTGACGGCGCTGGTCTGGCGCGGCGCCGACGGCGCCGAGCGGCGGACGGAATGCACCGCCGTCGGCTTCGGCTACGGCCTCCAGTCCGAGACCCAGCTCGCCGACCTCGCCGGCTGCAGCTTCGCCTACGAGGACCATTCGCGGCAGTGGCTGCCCGAGGCCGATGGCGACGGCCGCTCGGACGTGACGGGCGTCTATCTCGCCGGCGACGGGCGGCGGGTGCGCGGCGCCGACTTCGCCGAGATGGGGGGCGAGCTGGCGGCGCTGGCCGCGCTGAAGGATCTCGGCCGGACCGTTCCGGAGCCGCGGATGGCGGAACTGCGCCGCGGCCTCGACCGCGGCCTGCGCTGGGGCGTGGCGATGCAGACGGTCTTCCCGGTGCCGCATCACTTCGTCGCCGGCCTGCCGCCCGAGACGGTGCTGTGCCGCTGCGAGGGGGTGACGGTGGGCGACGCCCGCCATGCCGTGACCGGCCTCGACGCCAAGGAGATCAACCGGGCCAAGGCGCTGTCGCGCATCGGCATGGGGCGCTGCCAGGGTCGCTACTGCGGGCTCACGGCGGCGACGGTGCTGGCGGAGACGGCGGGCGCGGCGCCGGACGCCGCGATGCGCCTGCGCGGCCAGGCGCCGGTCAAGCCGGTGCCGCTGGTGCGGCAGGAACCGGCGACGCGGGAGGGCGGCGCATGAGCCCCGAACGCTACGACGTCGTCATCGTCGGCGGCGGCATCATGGGCGCGTCGACCGCCTTCCACCTCCGCACCGTCCACGGCAAATCGGTGGCGCTGCTGGAGCGCGGCTTCGTCGGCGCCGGGGCGAGCGGGGTCAATTTCGGCAATGTCCGCCGCCAGGGCCGGTTCCTGCCGCAGATCCCGCTGTCGCACCGCTCGCGCGCGATCTGGGGCCGCCTGCCCGAACTCCTGGGCGAGGATTGCGAGTTCCTGCCGACGGGCGGCCTGCGCGTCGCCTACACGCCGCAGGACATGGCGGTCGTCGAGAAGCATGTCGCCGAGGCGCGGGAGTGGGACCTCCATCTCGAGATCCTCGGCCAGAATGTCCTGCGCGACCGCTGGCCCTGGCTCGGCCCGGACGTCATCGGCGCCTCGCTGTCACCCGAGGACGGTCATGCGAACCCGCGGCTCGCCGCGCCCGCCTTCGGCCGGGCCGCCCGTCGGGCCGGGGCGGTGATCCACGAGCATTGCGAGGTCGCCGACATAGAGCGCGAGCCGACGGGATTCCGCGTTACCGCCAGGACCGGGCTCGAGGTCCGCGGCGAGGTGCTGCTGAACAGCGCCGGCTTCTGGGGCTCGCGCATCGCCGCCCAGTTCGGCGAGCCGGTGCCGATCGTCGCCCGCGGCCCGCAGATGGCGGTGACCGAGCCGCTGCCCTACTTCATCGAACCGGTGCTGGGCGGGGTGTCGGCCGACATCTACCTGCGCCAGGTGAAGCGCGGCAACGTCGTCTATGGCGGCGGCCTGCGCGGCCCCGTCCAGACCGACCCGCCGCGCGCCCGGCCGACCCCCGACCTGTCGATGGCGCAGTGGGGCCGGCTGCTGCGCTTCGTGCCGGCGCTGGCCGGAGTGCAGGTGATCCGCACCTGGACCGGGGTCGAGGGCTACCTGGAGGACGACATCCCGGTGATGGGCGAGAGCGCGACCACGCCCGGCCTCTTCCACGCCTTCGGCTTCTGCGGCCATGGCTTCCAGCTCGGCCCCGGCGTCGGCGCGGTGATGGCCGAACTGATGGCGACCGGCCGCACCAGCACGCCGATCGAGCCGTTCCACATCCGCCGCTTCGCCGGCCGGACGGTGGCGCAGGCGGCCGAGCCGCCGCCGACGGGGTGACGGCCCGGCGCCTCAGGCCGCCGCCGGCGGAGCGACCGAGAGGCCGTCGGCGCCGAAGCGCTCGATCAGGCCGGCGACGAACCCGCTCGCCTTGGCCTGCTCGACGAACTCGGCGAGGAAGCGGGCGCCGGCAGTGCGGCCGCGCGGCGTGCCGATCGCCTGCTGCACCGCCATGAACCTGCCGTCGAGGATGCGGGCCCCCGGGATGCGGCGGAGGTCGGCGAGGAGGCGCGGCCGGAGCCCTGCCAGCACGTCCAGCCGGTCGGCCAGGAACCGCGCGCAGGCATCGTCCAGGGATTCGGTGCGGATCACCGTGGCGTGCCGGATGTTGCGCTCGAGCCAGAGGTCGTAGGCGGCGCGCGCGGTGGACGCGATGCGCACGCCCGGCCGGTCGACGTCGGCGAGGACGCGGATCGGCGAGCCCGCCGGCACCAGATAGGTCGCCTCGATCTCGCAATAGGCGGCGGTGAAGGCGATCTTCTCCGCCCGTTGCGGCTCGGCGCCGATGAGGCCGATGTCCCAGGCGCCGTCCGCCACCGCGTCGGCGAGTTCGCCCGGCCGGGGATAGGGGACATAGGCGACGGGCACGCCGAGCCGGTCGGCGATGGCCTTGGCCATGGAGGGCGAGACGCCCTCGGGATCGCCCGCGGGCGTACGGCCGGTCACGAGCAGGAAGTTGCTGAGGTTGATGGCGGCACGGAGCGTGCCGGTCGGCGCGAGTTCGGCGACGAGTTCGGGCGAGACGGCGGGCGACATGGCGATCCGGGTCTGGTGGGGTGGGCGGGGATGCAGCAAAGGCCGATCCGTGGCCCTGCGACAAGCCCTTTCCCCGGCTCGTACAGCAACTTATGTTCGAGGGCGCAATGGACGCCCCTCCGACCCGCCGTCCGGCCTCGCCCGATCGCGGCGTGACCGAGCCCAGCCTGACCATCGTGCGCCGGATCAAGGCGCCGGTCGCGCGCGTGTTCCAGGCCTGGACCGACCCCGACCGGCTGGCGCAGTGGTGGGGCCCGCATCACACCCGCGTCGAACGCGCCGAACTGGACGTGCGCGTCGGCGGCGATTTCCGCACCGTGCTGCGGGAAGACAGCGGCGAACGGCACGAGGTGTCCGGCACCTACACCGAGGTCGTGCCGGAGCGTCGACTCGTCTTCACCTGGGCCTGGAAAGCGACCCCGGAACGGCAGTCGCGGGTCACCGTCGAGTTCCGGCCGCTCGCCGAGGGGACCGAGGTGACGCTGATCCACGACCGCTTCGCCGATGCCGACGCCGCCACCCGCCACCGCCGCGGCTGGACCGAATCCTTCGAGCGCCTGTCGGCCTGGCTCGACGTGCCCTGAAGCGCGCGGGGGGTGGAGCCGGGGCCGGCTCCACCCCTGCCGGGTCAGTTGAGGATCTCGATGACCTGGCGGGTCGAGGGATCGACGATCACCTGGCGGTTGTTCACCACCGTGTAGCGGTACTGATCGACCTGCGGCACCGCATAGAACTGCACCGTCGGCGGCAGCACCGTGCCGGGGCGGACCTCGTAGTTCTCGATCATGACGGAGGGCCGCCTCTGCTGCACGACGTACTCCTGGACCACCGTGCGCTGTTCCGGGGCCAGCGTCGTGCTGCGCGTGGTCGTGGTGGTGGTCATGGTCTGGGCGAAGCCGGCGCCGGTGGACGTCAGGATCGCCGCGGCGACGGCGCCGCCGATGAGAAACTTGCTCATGTTATCTCTCCCGCAATTCACACTGCCGAGAGAGAACCCGGTTCGCCGCGGATCGTTCCGAAAGAGAATTCGCCGGCCGGCGCCGAAGAATCGGGACCGCTCGGAGGGCCCCTCAACTTGCCGGTTTCTGCAGGGCTTCCAGGATCGCGATCAGCTTGGCGTCGCGGTCACGCGCGAGTTCGCCGATCGACCGGCCCGCGGCTTCCTCGGCCACGCCCTCGATCAGCCGGCGCCGGACCTCCGGCGTCAGGTGCGGCCGGCCGAGTTCCTCCCAGCGCGTCTCCATGAACTCGCCCAGATGGTCGAGGAAGTGCGGCATGCCGCCCTCGCCGCCGGCGAGCGAGAAGGTGAGGGTCGGGCCCATGATGGCCCAGCGCAGGCCGGGCCCGTAGGCGACGGCCTTGTCGGTGTCCTCGACGCTGGCGACACCCTCGGCGATGCAGTGGACGGCCTCGCGCCAGAGCGCGCTCTGCAGGCGGTTGGCGAGGTGGCCCGGGATCTCCTTGAGGAGGCGGATCGTCTTCTTGCCCACCCGCTCGTAGAAGGCGATCGCCCAGCGGACCGCCGCCTCGTCCGTGCGCGCGCCGCCCACCACCTCGACCAGCGGGATGAGATGCGGCGGGTTGAAGGGGTGGCCGACGACGAGACGCCCCGGGTGCGCCATCCGCGACTGCAGGCGCGACGGCGTGAAGCCGGAGGTCGAGGAGGCGATGACCCGGTCGGGCGGCAGGACGGCGTCGATGCGGGCGAGCAGGTCCTGCTTCAGTTCCTCGCGCTCGGGCGCCTGTTCCTGCACGAAGTCGGCGCCGCGCACGCAGGCCTCGACATCGGCGGTGAACGCGAGGCGTCCCGGATCGGCGCCGGGTGCGAGGCCGAGCCGCTCCAGGGTCGGCCAGGCGCGGGCGACGAAGCCGCGGGCGAAGGCCTCGCCGTCGGGCGCGGGATCGGTCGCGCGGACGTCATAGCCACGGGCGAGGAACCAGGCGGCCCAGCTGGCGCCGATGGTGCCGGCGCCCACGATCGCCACGCGCCGCACGTCCTCGAGTCCGATCAATGCCATTTGCGTCCTCCCCGTTCCGGGCGGGCAGGATCGCGGGTCGCGGCGGCCGCCGTCAATCGTCGGCGGCGCTCAGGCGGGCGGCTCGAGCCCTTCGGCCGCGAGGGCGGCGCGCTGGCGCGTCTCCAGCGTGGCGCGGTCGAAATCGTCGACGAGGCCGTGGAAGAGACGATGCCAGTTGAGCTCGGCGCCGAGGCGCAGGAAGACCGAGCCGAGGCCGATCGCCGAGCGGTCCATCAGCACGAACTCGCGCGGCGGCGTGACGCCGCCGATGCGGCGCAGCTCCTTGTGGACGCCGGCCGCGACCTCGGCGCCGTAGAGGCCGCTCTTCGCCTCCTGGATCGGGCCGGTGCGGTCGGCCATCAGCGGCGCATAGACGAAGCGGGCCCAGCGGTTCATCACCTGGATCAGCTCGCGGCTGGGATTGACGAAGCCCCAGGTCTCGTAGGCATGCACGGCCAGCGCCTCGTCCTCGTCGCGCAAGGCCCGGTAGAGGTCGATCACGCCCTCGACGAAGGACGGCCGGAAGATGCGCACGCACCCGAAATCGAGCAGGTTCAGCCCGTCGTCGTCGCGGAGCGTGTAGTTGCCGAGGTGCGGGTCGCCGTGGATCACCCCGTAGCGGTAGAAGGGGATGTACCAGGCCTGGAAGAGGTTGCGGGCGATGCGGTTGCGGCGCTCGACCGGTGCGGTCTCGGCCGCCGCCAGCGGCCCGCCCTCGAGCCAGGTCATGGTCAGCAGCCGGTCGGTCGAGAGCTCCGTCCAGGCGCGGGGCACATGGACGCCGGCCTCGCCCTCCAGCATCCGGGCGTAGAGGGCCATGTGCCGCGCCTCGCGGCGATAGTCGAGCTCCTCGCGCAGCCGGTCGGCGATCTCGGCATGGATCTGGTCGAGCCCGACCGAGCGGTCGTAGCGCTGGTAGATCGCGAAGGCGAGCCGGAGCTGGCGCAGGTCCGCCTCTACCGCCGAGCCCATGTCGGGATATTGCAGCTTGCAGGCGAGCCGGGTGCCGTCGAGGGCGGTCGCGCGGTGGACCTGGCCCAGCGAGGCGGCGCGCGCCGCCTCGCGCTCGAACTCGGCGAAGCGGCTGCGCCAGCCCTCGCCCAGCTCGGACGCCATGCGCCGGCGCACGAACGGCCAGCCCATCGCCGGCGCGTGCGCCTGGAGCTGCTGGAGCTCGCGGACATAGGCCTCGGGCAGGGCGTCCGGGATGGTGGACAGCATCTGCGCCACCTTCATCAGCGGCCCCTTGATGCCGCCCAGCGCCGCCCGCAGCTCGGCCGCCTGCCGGTCCTGGTCGGGAGCCATGCCGAAGAGGCGCCCGCCCGCCATCCGCGCGGCGACGCCGCCGACGGTGGTCGAGACCCGGGCGTAGCGGCGCAGCCGCCCGCCCAGCGTGTTCTCGGTCGCCATCGCCGGGATCCCGCTCAGCCCATCCGTTCCAGCTCGTCGATCATGCCTTCGACGACGCCGAGCCCGCGGCGCCAGAAGGCGGGGTCGGCGGCGTCGAGCCCGAAGGGCGCCAGCAGCTCGCGGTGCCGCTTGCTGCCGCCCGCCCGCAGCATGTCGAGGTACTTGGCGGCGAAGCCCGCCTCGGCACCCTGGTAGACCGAGTAGAGCGAGTTCACGAGGCAATCGCCGAAGGCGTAGGCGTAGACATAGAAGGGCGTGTGGATGAAGTGGGGGATGTAGGCCCAGTACCACTCGTAGCCCTGGCCGAGCCGGATGGCGGGGCCGAGGCTCTCGCCCTGGGTCTCGCGCCACAGGAGGCCGATCTCCTTGGCCGTCAGTTCGCCCTCGCGACGGCGGTCGTGCAGCCGGCGCTCGAACTCGCAGAGCGCCACCTGGCGGACGGCGGTGTTCAGCATGTCCTCGACCTTGGTCGCCAGCATGATGCGGCGGCGGGCCGGCTCGGTCTCGCGGGCGAGCATCGCCTGGAAGGTCAGCATCTCGCCGAAGACCGAGGCCGTCTCGGCCAGCGTCAGCGGCGTGTCGGCGAGGAGCGGTCCCTGGCCCGCGGCCAGCACCTGGTGGACGCCGTGGCCGAGCTCGTGGGCCAGCGTCATCACGTCCCGCGTCTTGCCCTGGTAGTTGAGCAGCAGGTAGGGGTGGGCGCTCGGCACGGTCGGGTGGGCGAAGGCGCCGGAGGCCTTGCCCGGCTTGACCGGCGCGTCGATCCACGGCTGGTCGAAGAAGCGGCGGCCGATCGCCGCCATCTCGGGCGAGAAGGCGTGGTAGGCGCCGAGCACCGTGTCGCGCGCCTCCGACCACGGGATGACGCGGTCGTCGTCGCCCGGTAGCGGCGCGTTGCGGTCCCAGTGGTCGAGCTGATCCTGCCCGAACCAGCGCGCCTTCAGCGCGTAGTAGCGATGCGTCAGGGTCGGATAGGACTGGCGGACGGCCGCCAGCAGCGCGTCGACCACCTCGTCCTCGACGAAGTTCGAGAGGTTGCGCGACGAGATCGGTCGCGCGAAGCGGCGCCAGCGGTCCTCGATCTCCTTGTCCTTGGCGAGCGTGTTGGTGACGAGGGCGAAGAGGCGGGCATTGTCGCCCAGGACCTGCCCGAGGCTCGTCGCCGCCTCGCGCCGCACCGCCGGGCTGCGGTCCGACATGTGGTGCAGCACCTCGGCCATGGTCAGGCGCTCGTCGCCGACGGGGAAGCGGAGCGCGGCCGTCGTCTCGTCGTAGAGGCGCACCCAGGCGGAGCGCCCGGCGACCGACTTGTCGTGCAGGAGCTGCTCGGCCTCGTCGGAGAGCTGGTGCGGGCGGAAGGCGCGGGTGTCGTGGATCCAGGGCGCATAGCGGGCGAGCGCCGGGTCGGCGAGCCGGGCCGCCAGCGCGTCGTCCTCGATCCGGTTGAGCTCCAGGGTGAAGAAGATCAGGTCGGACGTGATGTCCGTCACCCGCTCCTGCATCGTCTGGTAGAAGCGTCCGACCGTCTCGTCCGACATGGCACGCGAATGCACGAGCTGGGCATAGCTCATGATCCGGCCGAGCAGGTCCTGCAGCCGTTCGTAGGCGGCGACGGCGGCGCCGAGGCCGGCGCCGTCGAGCCCCGCCAGCCGGCCTTCGTGGGCCGCCCGGAACGCCTTCGCGTCGGCGGCGGCGCGGGCGAGGTCGGCCTGGAGCGCCGGCGAATCCGGCGCCGGGTAGAGGTCGCTCAGGTCCCACTCGGGAAGCGCGTCGATCGCGGCCGGCGCGGCATTGCTCGCCATGGTCTGTCCTGGAAGGTTGGTGTGCGGGTCGACGGAGATATAGGGCGGGGGCGGGACCGGCACCACCCGCGCCGACGATGGCCAGCGAGAGCGGCGGCACCCGGATGGACGACCGGGCCAAACCGGACGTGGCGGAGAAGGGGATCGAGGGCAGCTCCGGTCAGGGCCGGTCCTGGCCTCTCCAGGGTTGGGTGACTGCCGGCCTCTCGAGCGCGCGCCGCCAATGAATCGGCGCGATACGTCCCTTGATACACAGTCGCAACTGCGCATTGGCGCGTGCATCACTCGACAAGCCGGGGAAGTGATCCACTTGCGGAGGTTACTCGCCCCGCGTTCTACTTCCCGGACTGTCGGCAATCAGTGCATGCGGGATCGTCCATGAAGCGCTTCGTCACCGCTATGGTCAAACACGAGACCAACACCTTCTCGCCCGTGCCGACCCCGCTGACGGCGTTCGGGCGCTACGGCGCCCAGGCGGGTCCTGCCTACGGGGCGGCGGCGATCGCGGCCTATCGCGGGACCGCCACCGCGGCGGGGGCGTTCATCGACCTCGCCGAGGAGGCCGGCGCGGCGTTCGCGTTTCCCATCGCAGCCAATGCGACGCCGGGCGGGTGCCCCGAGGACTCGCTGATCGACCATGCTGCCGAGCGCATCCTCGAGGAGGTCAATCGGGGGTGCGACGCGCTGTTCCTCGATCTGCACGGCGGCATGGCGACGCCCGGCTATGACGACCCGGAAGGGGAACTGCTCGCCCGCATCCGCAAGGCGGCCCCCGGGCTGCCGATCGCCGTGGCGTTCGATTTCCACACCAATCTCTCGCAGCGCACGATCGACAACGCGACGGTGATCACCGCCTATCGCACCTACCCGCACGTCGACCAGTACGAGACGGGGGCCCGCGCCGGGCGGACGCTGCTGCGCGCCCTCGCCGGCGAGGTGGAGCCGAAGATCCTCTGGCACTCGCTCCCCATCCTGTCGCACCTCAACTGTCAGACGCCGTCGCGCCAGCCGATGAAGGACATCATGGACCGGGCGATCGCCGCGGAGGCGGACGGCACCGTGCTCAACGCCTCCGTCCTCGGCTGCTTTCCGCTGGCGGACATCCCCTATGTCGGCATGCACGGGATCGTCGTCGTCGACGCGCGGACGGATCGCGGGCAGGGCGGCCGGTTGCTGCACGACCTCATGTCGATGGCCTGGGAGCGGCGTTCGGACTTCGTGTTCCATGTCGAACCGGTGGAGACCTCCATCGCGCACGCCAGGACCCTCGGCGACGGGCCGATCCTGCTGGCCGACCACGGCGACGTGGCGGGCTCCGGCGGCTCGACGGACGTCATGGCGGTGCTGGAGGAGTGCATCCGCCAAGGCCTCGACGAGATGTGCGTCGGTCCGATCTGGGACCCCGTGGCGGTCGATCGGATGATCGCCGCCGGGGTCGGCGCACCGGTGGACCTCGAAGTGGGCGGACGCACCGATGCGCCGGCCATCGGCCATGTCGGCAAGCCGCTGCGGCTGTCGGGCACGGTCCGCAGGATCACCGACGGGCGGTTCAAGGTCACCGGGCCGATGGGCACCGGCACCAGCCAGAATCTCGGCCGCTGCGCCGTGCTCGACACGGGCTGGGCCGAAATCGTCGTCTGCTCGGAGCGGCACGAACCGTTCGACACGGGCTGCTTCACCCACGCCGGCATCGACCCGGCCCGCAAGCGCTACATCCTGATCAAGTCGCGCCAGCACTTCCGGGCCGGCTTCGCGCCGATCATCCGGCATGTCGTGATGGTGTCCGGACCGGGCATCACCACCTCCGACTACTCCCAGTATCCCTGGGACCGGGTTCGCCGGCCGATCTATCCCCTCGACCCCGACACGCCGAGCAACCTGCCGCCCTCGTTCTGAGCGGGCCGGCTTTCCGCGCCCTCCGCCGGCAACTTCGACCGATCGAGTGTCAGTATCGAGCCTCACCAGGAAGTATAGACTGCATCAATAGCAGATATAGATAGGAATGGCGTAGACGATGCCCTTCGCCCGCCTGCATCATCGATCAAACGATCGGCGATGCGGGGGCTCATGTTCTCTTGCGCCAGGCGGAGGCAGCCGGCTCCTGCTGCGTCAGTGGGCTTCTTGTTACTTCCGGGCGGGTGGTCGGGTGCGCCCGAAGACCGAAGAAAGTTCCTGCAACTGCAACAGGTGAGGCGAGCGATGAACCGATTTGGGAGACTGACGGCCCGGTCCATCGGCCGCGGCGCAGCGCTGTCGCTGGTCGCATTGGCGATGGTGGCGGGCCCGGCCGCGGCGCAGCAGCGCGGCGGCGTCATCAAGGTCGCCTCCGACGCCCCGCCGGTCGGGCTCGACCCGCACATCGCCATTCCCTATTCGTCGCTCGCCGCCTACGAGCACGTCTACGAGACGCTGGTCCGCTTCAACGCCGACATGGAGCTGGAGCCGGCCCTGGCCCAGTCCTACAGCCAGCCGGACGACCTCACCTACGAGTTCAAGCTCCGGCCCGGCGTGAAATTCCACGACGGCGAGCCGATGACCGCCGAGGCCGTGAAGTTCAGTTTCGACCGCATCCTCGACCCGGCGACCGGATCGCCGCGCGCCAGCCTGATGTCGCCGATCAAGGAGGTGAAGGTCGTGGATCCCGGGACGGTCCGGGTGACGATGAAGGAACCCTTTCCGGCCTTCCTGACGATCATCGCCTCGCAGAACTATGCCGCCATCGTGTCGCCCAAGGCGGCCGCTTCGGGTGAGCTCCAGACCAAGCCGGTCGGGACCGGGCCGTTCCGGTTCACGCGCTACGAGACCGGCGTCCGCATCGTCTATACCCGCTTCGAGGACTATTGGGACAAGGGCAAGCCCTATGTCGACGGCCTCGAATTCACCTTCACCCGCGACGAGACCGCCCGCATCGCCGGTCTGCGCCGGGCGACCGCGCATATCGGCTGGGTGCGCGAGCCGCGACTGGCCCAACTGCTCGAGCGGGAACGTCACCTGACGATCCAGCAATCTTCCCCGATCCGGCACCAGCGCCTGTTCTTCCGCACGGACCGGCCGCCGTTCGACAATGTCCTCGTGCGCCAGGCGGTCTCGGCCGCGACGAACCGGGACGAGATCATCAAGACGGTGCTGCTCGGTTTCGGCACCCACAGCGCCGCCCTGCCGCCCGGCATGCCGCCCTACGCGGTGCCGGCCAAGGAGGTCATGGACCTGCCGTACCAGAAGTACGATCCGGAGCTTGCGAAGAAGCTGCTGGCGCAGGCCGGACTGCCGAACGGCTTCGAGTTCACCTTTCTGACCTCGCCCCAGGGCTTCGACTACGTCACCACCGCCGAGGTGCTGCAGAACCAGTGGGCCCGCGTCGGGATCAAGATCAACATCGAGTCCGTCGACTGGAGCGCGGCGATGCAGCGCTGGCGCGGCAAGGACTTCACGGCCTTCCTGATCGCGAGCGCGTGGGCGCCGGACCCCGACAACCAGGTGACCGAGCTGTTCCACAGCAAGTCGACGGCGAACTACTACGGCCACAACGACCCGAAGCTCGACGCGCTGCTCGACGCCCAGCGGACCATGACCAAGCTCGAGGAGCGCGCCAAGGCCTGGCGCGAGATCCAGCGCTACGTCGCCGAGACGGCGCCCGCGCTCTTCCTCTACGCGATGTCGCCGCGCTACGAGGCGGTCGACCGCTCGGTGCAGGGATATCGCTTCATGGCCAACGCGTCGCGCTCGTACCTGCGCGAGGCGTGGCTGAAGAAGTAGCGCGGGCCAGGGGGCGGGGCGGCCGGACATGCTGCGCTACATCCTGTTCCGACTGCTCGGCCTCGTCCCGGTGCTGTTCGGCATCTCGGCGCTCGTCTTCGCGGCGATCTGGGTGATCCCGGGCGACATCGTCGACGTGATGATGGGCGACGAGGTCGCCCAGTCCGAGAAGGCGATGGCACGGCTGCGCCAGCAGCTCAACCTCGATGAGCCGATCTGGATGCGTTACCTGATCTGGGTCGGCAATGCGCTCCGGGGCGACCTCGGCGTCTCGATGATCTCCGGCGAACCGGTCGTGGACCAGATCCTCGACCGGGCGCCGGTCAACCTCCAGCTGGTGCTGATCGCGATGGCCTTCGTCATCGTCATCGGCATTCCGCTGGGAGCGCTGGCGGCCTACCGCCAGTTCACCTGGGTCGACAACGTCATTCGGGTGGGCGCCATCTTCGGATACGTCATCCCCAACTTCTGGCTGGCGACGATCGCCGTGCTGATCGTGTCGCTCTACTTCCCGCGCGCCAGCATCCTCGACTACGTCCCGTTCAGCGAGGACCCCATCGCCAATATCAAGGGGCTGCTGATACCGGGCTTCGTCCTCGCGCTCACCACGCTGACCTACATCGTCCGCCTGACCCGCTCGACGGTGCTCGACGCGCTGCGGCAGGACTATGTCCGAACCGCACGCGCCAAGGGCCTGGGCGAGCGGGTGGTGCTGACGACGCATGTGCTCAAGAACTCGCTGATCCCGGTCGTCACCGTTCTCGGCATCCAGGTCGGGGTGCTGATCGGCGGGCTGGTGCTGACCGAGGAGGTCTTCATGCTGCCGGGCCTCGGCCGGATGATCCTGCTGTCGATCGAATCCCGGGATTTCATGGTGCTTGCCGGAGGGGTCCTGTTCCTGGCCGTCGTGTTCGTCGTCGTGAACCTCGTGATCGACATCCTGTACGCGTTCCTCGACCCCCGCATCACGTACTGAGCCATGCAGACCCGTTCCACGGCCGCGGCGGCTTCCACGATGGCGGCGAAGGACCAGATCCTGTCGCCCACCCGGCTTGCCTGGCGCAGCTTCCGCCGCCGCAAGCTCGGGCTGCTCGGCACCGCCATGGTGCTGGTCCTGATCCTCGTCGCGCTCGGCGGCACGCTGCTTGCGCCCTATGACCCCAACGCCATGAATTCCGCCGCCTCGCTGGTTTCGCCGAACCTGGCGCACCCGGCGGGGACGGACCGCTTCGGCCGCGACCAGCTCAGCCGGCTGATGGAGGGGACGCGCATCTCGATGCTCGTGTCCTTCGGGTCGGTCGGGCTGTCGCTGCTGATCGGGCTGCCGCTCGGGCTGGTCGCGGGCTACTACGGCGGCCGCCTCGGCGGCTTCATCATGCGGCTGGAGGACGTCGTCTTCGCCTTTCCGACCATCCTGCTCGCGCTGATGATCGTGGCGACGCTCGGCCCCAACCTTTCCAACCTCGTGATCGCGATCGCGATCATCTTTCAGGCGAACGTCGTGCGCATCGTCCGGGCGCAGGTCATGAGCGTGAAGGAGAAGGAGTTCGTCGAGGCGGCCCGCGCGGTGGCGGCGCGCGACGCCGTCATCATGGCGCGCTTCATCCTGCCGAACATCCTGTCCCCGGTGATCGTCCAGGCGACCTTCCATCTCTCGCTCGCGATCTTCATCGAGGCCAGCCTCAGCTTCCTCGGCCTCGGCGCCCAGCCGCCGACGCCGTCCTGGGGGCTCATGCTGAACGAAAGCCGCACCTTCATGGAATTCGCGCCCTGGCTGACCGTATTCCCCGGGCTGGCCATCATCTTCGCGGTCCTCGGGTTCAACCTGATGGGCGATGCGCTGCGCGACGCGCTCGATCCCCGGCTCAGCGAACGATGACGGGAGCGGCGGACACGCCGGTCCTGCGGGTGCGGGACCTCCGGACGCACTTCACGACCGGACTGGGCGTCGTCAAGTCGGTCGACGGCGTCGACCTCGATGTCGGTCGCGGCGAGACGCTGGGGATCGTCGGCGAATCCGGGTCGGGCAAGAGCGTCACGGCGCTGTCGATCATGGGGCTCGTCGCCTCGCCCCCCGGCCGCATCGTCTCGGGCACGATCGAGCTCGCCGGGCAGGATCTCCGCAAGCTCGAGCCCGCCGCTCTGCGGCGCATCCGCGGCCGGCGCATGTCGATGATCTTCCAGGATCCGCTGGCCAGCCTGAACCCGGTCCTGCGCATCGGTTTCCAGCTCGGGGAGGTGTTCCGCCACCATCTCGGGCACGACCGGCGCCGCGCCGTCTCCGAGGCGGAGCGGATGCTGAAGGCGATGGACATTCCCTCGCCGGAGACGCGCGTCCGCAACTATCCCCACCAGATGTCGGGCGGCATGCGCCAGCGCGCGATGATCGCCATGGCGCTCTCCTGCCAGCCCGAGCTTCTGATCGCCGACGAGCCGACCACCGCGCTCGACGTCACCGTCCAGGCCCAGGTCCTCAACCTGATGAAGGAGGTCTGCCGGGAGCGTGGCACGGCGCTCCTGCTGATCACCCACGACATGGGCGTCGTCGCGCACATGTGCGACCGCGTCGCCGTCATGTATGCGGGCCGGATCGTCGAGTATGCCGATGTGCGCACGCTCTTCCGCCGGCCGGCCCATCCCTACACCGCCGGCCTCCTGCGCTCGCTGCCACGCCTCGGCGGCAATGCCCGCCGCCTCGCCTCGATCGAGGGGCAACCGCCGCGTTTGACGGCCCTGCCGCCCGGCTGCCCGTATGCGCCGCGCTGCCCGCGCGTGCAGGAACGCTGCCGCCGGGACGCGCCCGAACTGGTCTCGCTGGCCGAGGGACATCAGGTGCGCTGCCACTTTCCGCTCGATCATGCCGCGGAGGCCGCCTGATGGGCGCCTTCATCGAGGTCCGCAACCTCGCCAAGCACTATCCGGTTCGGCGGGGAAGCCTGCTGAAGGCCGTCGACGGGCTCGATTTCGACATCCGGCGGGGGGAGGTCCTGGGGCTGGTCGGGGAGTCCGGCTGCGGCAAGTCGACGGTGGGGCGCCTGATGCTCCGCCTGCTTCCGCCGACGGCGGGAAGCATCCGGTTCGACGGCGCCGACCTGACGGCGCTGGGGCACGAGGAGATGCGCCGGATGCGGCGCCGGATGCAGATCGTCTTCCAGGATCCCTATTCCTCGCTCAACCCGCGCATGACGATCGGCGCGACGCTGACCTTCCCGATGCGGGTGCAGCGGATGCACCGGGGCGAGGAGGCGGATCGGGCGGCGGCGCTGCTCGCCCGCGTCGGCCTCGACCGGTCCGCCATGAACCGCTACCCGCACGAGTTCTCGGGCGGCCAGCTTCAGCGCGTCGGCATCGCGCGCGCGCTGGCGGTCGAGCCGGACTTCATCGTCGCCGACGAGCCGGTCTCGGCGCTCGACGTCTCGATCCAGTCGCAGGTGCTGAACCTCTTCAAGGACCTGCAGGAGGAGTTGCAGCTCACCAGCCTCTTCATCAGCCACGACCTCAGCGTGGTCGAGTTCCTGTGCGACCGCGTCGCGGTCCTCTACATGGGCCGGCTCGCCGAGGTGGCGCCGGCGCGGACCCTGTTCAGCGGCTGCCGGCACCCCTACACCGAGAGCCTTCTCGGCGCGATCCTCCATCCCGATCCCGACCTGGAGCGCGCCAAGCCCCCGCTCGCCCTGCGCGGGGAAATCTCGACCCCGATCGACCCGCCGCCGGGCTGCCGGTTCCAGGCGCGCTGTCCGCACCGCATGGAAATCTGCCGGCAGAAGGACCCGCCGCTGGTGACCCTGGGCGAGGGGCACCAGGCCGCCTGCTGGCTCCATGCCGACGCGAACGCCGCCGTGGCCGGAGGGGCGACGACCGCCTGACGGACCGGCTCCGTCGCGCGGTCCGCGGCGGCTTGCCAGCCGGCACCCGGATGGCAGAAGCTCGGCTGCCAACGACAAGGGCGAGCGGCCCATCCTGGCCAGCCGCCGGCAGGGGGAAACGGGGACCCATGGACTTCGATCGCTGGCAGAGCCTGCCGGCCATGCTCTTCGACATGGCCCGGCGCCGGGCGAAGCAGCCCTTCCTCGTCCACAAGCGGGACGGCGCCTGGCACCCCGTCGACTACCGTACCGCCGCCGAGCGGGTGTCGATGCTCGCCCGGGCGCTGGTGGCGGAGGGCATCCGGCCCGGCGACCGGGTGGTGCTGGTCGCCGAGAACCGCCCGGAATGGGTGATCGCCGACTTCGCCATCATGGCCGCCGGCGCCGTCACCGTCCCGGCCTACGTCACCTACACCGTCGCCGACCACGTCCACATCCTCGCCAACAGCGGCGCGCGCGCCGCCATCGTCTCCTCGGCCGCGCTGATGCAGCGGCTGGCGTCGGCGGCGGCGCAGACGGCCGGTCTCCGCTTCCTGGTCGCGATCGACCCGCCGGGTGCGCAGCTCCAGTCGCCGGTGCCGGTGCGCGCCTGGGACGACCTGCTGGCGCAGGGCGCGGCGCTGCCGGACGACGTCGCCGACCGGGTGGCGGGCATCGCCCGCGACGACGTCGCCTGCATCATCTACACGTCCGGCACCGGCGGCGTGCCGAAGGGCGTCATGCTGAGCCACGGCAACATCCTCGCCAATGCCGAGGGGGCCTGGCACGCGCTGCTGACGCTGGGCGTCGAGGACGAGACCTTCCTCTCCTTCCTGCCGATGTCCCACTCCTACGAGCACACGGCCGGCACCATGTTTCCGATCTCGATCGGCGCGCAGATCTGGTTCGCGCAGGGCGCCGAGACGCTGGGGGCGGACATGCTCGACGCCCGCCCGACCCTGATGACGGCGGTGCCGCGGCTCTACGAGACGCTCTATGCCCGCATCCGCCGCGGCGTCGAGCGGCAGAGCCCCTTCCGCCGCCGGCTCTTCGAACTGGCGCTGGCACTCGGCCGCAAGCGGGCGACGGCGCCGGGTTCGCTCACGCTCTGGGAGCGGATGCAGGACCTCGTCGTCGAGCGCCTGGTGCGGGACAAGATGAGGGCGCGCTTCGGCGGCCGCCTCAAGGCGCTGGTCTCGGGCGGCGCGCCGCTCAATCCCGACGTCGGGCTCTTCTTCACGGCGCTCGGGCTGCGCCTGCTGCAGGGCTACGGCCAGACCGAGGCGTCGCCGGTGATCGCCGTCAACACGCCGACCGCGCCGCGGCTGCACACGGTCGGCCCGGCGCTGCACGGCGTCGAGATCCGGATCGCCGAGGATGGCGAGATCCTGGTGCGCGGCGCCAACGTCATGAAGGGCTACTGGCAGGATCCCGAGGCGACGGCGGCGACGATCGTCGACGGCTGGCTGCACACCGGCGACGTCGGCCACCTGGAGGCGGACGGCTATCTCGTCATCACCGACCGCAAGAAGGACTTCATCAAGAACGCGGGCGGCGACATGATCGCGCCGCAGCGCATCGAGGGCCTGCTGACCCTGGAGCCGCTCGTCGCCCAGGCGATCGTCCACGGCGACCGCCGCCCGTACCTCGTGGCGCTGCTGGTGCCGGACGAGGAGCGGGCCAAGGAGTGGGCGGGCGAGCACGGCAAGCCCAAGGACCTGCGCCTGCTCGTCGACGACGAGGCCTTCCGCAAGGCCGTGGGCGAGGCGGTCGGGCGGGTCAATGCCGGCCTGCCGGCGATCGAACGGGTGCGGCGCTGGACCCTGGTGGCGGACCCCTTCTCGGTCCCCAACGGCCTCCTCACTCCGACCTTCAAGATCCGGCGGCACCGGATCCGCGAGGTGTACGGGACGCTGCTCGATCGGCTCTATGACTAGGGAAGCGTGATCTGATCGCTTGATCGGGGCGCGGCGCGGATGCACCATCGTCGCCGACGCCGTTTCCCGTTCGTGGAGGACCGCCTGCCCATGGCGATGGAGAGGATCACCAGCCGGGCCGCCTGGAAGGGCTCGGAGATCGATTACCGGGCCGAGATGATGCATCTCTTCACCGACGCGGAGGTGGCGGAGATCGACGCCGCGCTCCGCGCCTGCGGCGAGCGCGACCTGCCCGAAATCACGCCCGCGACCTTCCCGCTGCCCGAGTTCGGCCCGCGGATGCTGGCCTTCCGCGACGAACTGCACGACGGCCGCGGCGTGCTGCTGCTGCGCGGCTTCCCGCGCGAGCGCTATTCGGCCGACGAGATGGCGCGCATCTATGTCGGCCTCGGCGCCCATCTCGGCCAGCCGGTGGCCCAGTCCTGGCAGGGCCAGCTGCTCGGCAGCGTCATCGACATCTCCGACGTCGTCGAGAAGGTGCGCGGCTACAACGCCGGCGGCGCCCAGCATTTCCACATCGACAGCTCGGCCTGCGACATCGTCTCGCTGATGTGCCTGCGCCGGGCGCTGTCGGGGGGCGCCAGCCGGATCGTCAGCGTCTCGGCGATCCACAACCACCTGCTCGACACGCGGCCCGATCTGCTCGAGGTGCTCTACCGCGGCTACTATTTCCGCAACCACGAGATGGACGCCGCGCACTCGCTGTTCCCGGCGCAGAGCGCCGAGCGCATCCCGGTCTTCACCCAGCGCGACGGCCGGCTCACCACCGTCATCGATTCGGGCAGCCTGCGCTATGCGGTGCAGCAGGGCGGCGTCACCATGTCGGACCTGGAGATCGAGGCCTACGACGAGCTGCAGCGCCTCGCCCGGTCGGAGGAGTTCTTCCTCGACATGAATTTCGAGGAAGGCGACATCCAGTTCCTCAACAACCGCGTCATCATGCACGCGCGCACCGCCTACGAGGACCATCCCGACGTGGCGAAGCGGCGGCATCTCCTGCGCATGTGGCTCCGGGTCGACGCCTGGCCCGAGCGCCTGCCGCACCAGGTCTTCCTCAGCGATGCCGACTGCGCCCACTGGCAGGCGACCAACCGCCGCCCCTTCATGGAGCTGCCGAGCCGCTGGCTCGCCGAGATGACGGCGATGCAGGAGCGGCGGCGGCGCGAGAAGACGGTGCTGCCGCCGCTGGCGACGGCCGGGCGGTCGCCCAGCGCCCGCGGCTGGCACGAGGAGCGCGAGCGCGCGGCCGGCTGATCGGCCGACCGCTCCGACGCCGGTGCACGGCGGCGCGGACTGGCATACCATGTGCGTACCCGAGGCCGGCGACGTTTTCAGCGCCGGGGCGATGAAGGAGTGGCTGCCGTGGAGATGACGAGGATCGGAGGCCCCGCCGCCTGGAAGGGGTCCGAGGTCGACTACCGGACCGAGATGATGCACCGCTTCACCGACGGCGAGGTGGCGGAGATCGACGCCGCGCTGAAGGCGTGCGGCGAGCGCGACATCCCGGAGATCACGACCGAGACCTTCCCGCTGCCCGGCATGGGCGCGACCATGCTGCGCCTGCGCGACGAGCTTCTCGACGGGCGCGGCGTCGTGCTGATGCGCGGCTTCCCGCGCGAGCGCTATTCGGCCGACGAGATGGCGCGCATCTATGTCGGCCTCGGCGTGCATCTCGGCCGGCCGGTGGCGCAGTCCTGGTTCGGCCAGCTTCTCGGCAGCGTCATCGACGTCAGCGACATCGTCGAGAAGGTGCGCGGCTACGCCGCCGGCGGCGGCCAGCATTTCCACATCGACACCTCGGCCTGCGACATCGTCTCGCTGATGTGCCTGCGCCGGGCGCTGTCGGGCGGGGCCAGCCGGATCGTCAGCCTGTCGGCGCTGCACGACCACATGCTGGCGACCAGGCCCGACCTGCTCGAGGTGCTCTATCGCGGCTTCTACAACCAGCACCACGAGATGGACGCCCGCCATGCGGTGACGCCGCCGCTCAGCGCCGAGCGGATTCCCGTCATGACGCAGACCGCCGGCCGGCTCATGGGCGTCCTCGATTCCGGCAACCTGCGCTATGCGGTCCAGCAGGGCGGCGTCACCCTGTCCGACGTCGAGATCGAGGCCTACGACGAGCTGCAGCGCCTCGCCCGGTCGGAGGAGTTCTTCCTCGACATGAATTTCGAGGAAGGCGACATCCAGTTCCTCAACAACCGCAACATCATGCACGCCCGGACCGACTACGAGGACGATCCGGAGGTGGCCCGGCGCCGCCACCTCCTGCGCCTGTGGCTGCGCGTCGATTCGTGGCCGCAGCGGCCGCCGCATCAGGTCTTCCTGACCGACGCCGACACCGCCAACTGGCTGAAGAACCGTCGCCCCTTCATGGAATTCCCGTCGCGCTACCTGGCCGAGATGACGGCCCTGCAGGAGAAGCGCCGGCGCGAGAACACGCTGCTCCGCCCCGAGAAGCCGTCCGGCACCTTCGTCAGTGCGCGCGGCTGGCAGGAAGCGCGCGACCGGCAGATGGCGGCCGCCGGCTAGATGCGAGGCACATCGGCCGGACCGGGCGGCGCCCGGTCCGGCCGCCAGGATCACGAAACGATCGACGAGCGAGCAGGAGAGGGTTCCATGACGCGGCGTTCCGACGGCCCCAGCAAGGCCCCACCCGGCCTCATTCTTCCCCGGCGACGGTTCCTGCAGCTCGCGGCGGCGGGGGCCGCGGCGGGCGCATTTCCGGGCGGCGTCGCGTGGGCGCAGGGCGCCCGCCCGCCCAAGGGCGTGCGCAAGGGCCAGGTCACGGTCGGCATCTCCCAGGAGCCGACGGTGTTCAACCCGCTCCGGGCACGCATCGAGGTGGACGAAGGCGTCCACATGAACCTCTTCAGCCCGCTGTGGTCGATCGACCCCAAGGGCAACCTCGTGCCCGAACTGGCGGTCGAGATCCCGACGGTCGAGAATGGCGGCGTCTCGGCCGACGGCCTCAACTGGCGCATCAAGCTGCGCCCCGGCGTCACCTGGCACGACGGCAAGCCGTTCACCGCCGAGGACGTCAAGTACACGCTCGACCTCATCAACGACCCGAACTTCCCGGCGATGCTGCGCTCGGGCCACAACCAGCTTCGCGACATCAAGGTCGTCAGCCCGACCGAGATCACCTGGCGCATGGAGACCTTCTTCGCGCCCTATTTCTCGGTGCTGGCCTGGACCTACATCGTGCCCAAGCACATCCTGGGTGCCGGCGGCGATCCCAAGGATTCGCCCTTCAACAACAAGCCGGTCGGCACCGGACCCTTCAAGTGGGTCGACCGCCGGCCGGGCGACCACATCCTGCTCGAGGCGAACGACAAGTTCTACGGCGAAGGGCCGTTCATCGAGAAGCTGATCTTCAAGTACATCCCCGACCTCACGGTCCTGAAGACGCAGTTCCAGACCGGCGCCATCGACCATATCGGCCTGCAGGGCATCACCGCCGACAATTTCGCCGAGGCCAAGGGCTATGCCGGCCGCAAGGTGCAGGCGGCGCCGCTGCCCTTCGTCGAGGCGATCGTGCTCAACAACGAGCGGCCGTACTTCAAGGACGCGGCGGTCCGCCAGGCGATGTACCTGGCGATGGACAAGAACACCATCATCAAGGACCTCTTCTACGGCGTGCCGCGCCCGACGGAGAGCTTCCTGCCGCAGGAATCCTGGGGCTACAACCCGGGCCTGCCGGTGCACAAGTACGACCCGGCGCAGGCGAAGAAGCTGCTCGACGACGCCGGCTGGAAGCCCGGCGCCGGCGGCGTGCGCGAGAAGAACGGCGTCAAGCTGGACTTCACCACCTCGACCACGGCCGGCAACCATCTGCGCGAGCAGACGCAGCAGTTCCTGCAGCAGGGCTGGCAGCAGATCGGCATCAAGGTGACGATCAAGAACTTCCCGCCGGCGGTGATGTGGGGCGACTACTGGCGCAAGGGCCAGTTCGACACGGCGATGGCGGGCTCGGTCTACAGCGTCGGCTCCGATCCCGACCCGTCCGAGCGCCTGTCGAGCGGTTCGATCAGCGCCAAGACCGGCACCGGCCAGAACACCTCGCAATACTCCAACCCACAGGTCGATGCCCTCCTGGCGGCGAGCCAGAAGGAGGTCGACCGGGACAAGCGCAAGGCCAACTACCACAAGGTCCAGGAACTGGTGCGGGCGGATCTGCCGATCCTGCCGATCTACCAGTGGAGCATGATCGAGGGCGTCAAGAGCGGCCTCGTCGGCTACCAGCCCAACGTCAACTACCGTTCCAATTGCTGGAACATCAACACCTGGTACTGGGCCTCGTGAGGCTCGGGATCCGCCCGGCGACGGGTGCGGCCGGGGGAGGGCGGGAAGCATGACGAGCTTCCTCCTCCGCCGGCTCGCCCAGAGCATCGTCCTCCTCTTGATCGTCTCGGTGATCGGGTTCGCGCTGCTGCACCTGACGCCGGGCGGTCCCCTGTCCCAGTTCGCCAATACCCCGGGGATGACGGACGAGGACCTGAACCGGCTGGCCGAGCAGATGGGCCTCAACCGCCCGCTGCCGGTGCAGTACCTGGAATGGTTCGGGCGGATGCTGACCGGCGACTGGGGCCGGTCCTACCGCGACGAGAGCCCGGTGCTGTTCGTCATCGGGTCGCGGCTCGGCGCGACGCTGGAACTGATGGTGACGGCGACCCTGATCGCGGTGCTCGTCGGCGGCTTCGTCGGGGTCGTCGGCGCCGTCCGCCGCTACTCGATCTTCGACCAGTGCGTCACCATCGGCGCCATGGTGGCGCTGTCGATCCCGACCTTCTGGTTCGGCCTCGTCGTCATCTACCTCTTCTCGGTCAAGCTCGGCTGGCTGCCGCCGGGCAACATCTCGCCGGTCGGAAACGAGTCCTTCCTCGTCTTCCTGCACCACCTGATCGGGCCGTCGATGGTGCTGGGGCTGGTGACGACCGCGATCTGGAGCCGCTTCATGCGCTCCTCGATGCTCGACGTCATCAACCAGGACTATGTCCGCACCGCCCGCGCCAAGGGCCTGTCGGAGCGCATCGTCCTGGTCAAGCACGTGCTGCGCAACGCACTCCTGCCGATGATCACGATCGCGGGGCTGGAACTGCCGACGCTGCTCAGCGGGGCGCTGGTGACCGAGACGGTCTTCACCTGGCCCGGCATGGGCCGACTCTTCCTCGATTCGATCGGCTACCGCGACTATCCGGTGGTGATGGGGCTGCTCACCTTCACCGCCATCCTCGTCATCATCGGCAACCTTCTGGCCGACATGCTCTATGTCGTCGCCGATCCGAGGATCCGGCTGCAATGACCGCCGACACCGCGCTCGCGTCCCATGGCGGCCAGACGCTCCGCCGCCATACCCGCTACCGCACCCTCAAGCGCTTCGCCCGCCACCGGCTGGCGATGTTCGGGCTGGTCGTCATCGTCCTCCTGGTCCTGGCCTGCGCCATCGGCCCCAGCCTGGTGCCGTTCGACCAGTTCCAGCTCAACATGCGGGCCCGCTTCCGCGAACCCTTCGTCAGCGTCCATATCCTCGGCACCGACGAACTCGGCCGCGACATGCTGGCCCGCCTGCTGATGGCCGGGCGCATCTCGCTCACCATCGGCTTCGCGGCGATGGTCATCGCGGTCACCGTCGGCACCGTCGTCGGCACCGTCGCCGGTTTCTATGGCGGGGCGATCGGCACCGCGCTCATGCGCTTCGTCGACGCCGTCCTCTGCTTCCCGACGATCTTCCTGCTGCTGACGCTGGCCGCCCTGGTGACGCCCGGCATCGTCACCATCACCCTCATCATCGCGCTCACCGCCTGGATGGAGGTCGCGCGCGTCGTCCAGGGCCAGATCCGGTCGCTCCGCGAGCGGGACTTCGCCGTCGCCGCCGAGGCGATGGGCGCCCCCGACCGCTGGATCATGTTCAAGGAACTGCTGCCGAACGCGGTGGCGCCGATCGTGGTCGCGGCGACCCTCATCATCGCCCGCGGCATCCTGCTCGAATCCTATGTCAGCTATCTCGGCTACGGCATCCAGCCGCCGGTGGCGAGCTGGGGCAACATGCTGGAGAAGGCGCAGCAGTACCTGACGACCGCACCCTGGCTGGCGCTGCTGCCGGGGCTGATGATTACGCTGGCGGTCGCCAGCTTCAACTTCCTGGGCGACGGACTGCGCGATGCGCTCGATCCGCGCAGCGACCTGACATGACGGCGGGAACCATGCCGGCCGGCGACCGGCCGCCGCTGCTCGAGGTCCGCGACCTGACGGTCGAGTTCCGCGGCCAGACCGGCCGCGTCGCCGCCGTCAACGGGGTCAGCTTCGACGTCCGCCCCGGCGAGACGCTGGCGCTGGTCGGCGAGTCCGGCTCCGGCAAGAGCGTCACCAGCCTCGCCATCATGCGGCTCATCCACCGCGCGGCCGGGAACCGGGTCGGCGGCAGCATCCGGCTCCGCCGGCGCAACGGCAGCACGGTCGACCTGCTCTCCGTCAGCGAGGAGGAGATCCGCGACATCCGCGGCACGGAGATCGCGATGGTCTTCCAGGAGCCGATGACGTCGCTCAACCCGGTGCACACGATCGGCGCCCAGGTGGCCGAGGGCATCGTCTTCCACCGCCGGGTGTCGCGGAAGGCGGCGCTGGCCGAGGCGGTCGAGCTGCTCGACCTCGTCGGCATCCCCGAGCCGGGGCGTCGCATCCACAACTACCCGCACCAGCTCTCGGGCGGGATGCGCCAGCGCGCCATGATCGCGGTGGCGCTCGCCTGCAAGCCGAGCCTGCTCATCGCCGACGAGCCGACGACCGCGCTCGACGTCACCATCCAGGCCCAGATCCTGGAGCTGCTGCAGAACCTGCAGCGCCAGACCGGCATGTCGATCGTCTTCATCACCCACAATCTCGGCGTGGTGGCGGAGGTCGCCGACCGGGTGCTCGTCATGTATGCGGGCCGCATCGTCGAGCAGGCGCCGGTGGTGCCGCTCTTCGGCCGGCCGCTGATGCCCTATACGCAGGGGCTGCTGCGTTCGGTGCCGCGCCTCGACATGCTGAGCGAAGCGCACGAGGAGCTGGAGGCGATCCCGGGCAACGTGCCCGACCCGACGGCGATGCCGGGCGGCTGCGCCTTCCATCCGCGCTGCGCGCATTTCGAGGCCAGCCTCTGCGACGTCGCCGTGCCGGCGCTGGAGGCGGCCGATCCCGACCATTCCGTCCGCTGCGCGCGCTGGCGCGAGGTCGCAGCCGGGGCCTCCGCATGACCGATACCGCAGCGCCCGTGCTCGAGGTCGACGGCCTCGTCAAGCACTTCCCCATCCATGCCGGCCTCTTCGGCCGCAGCCGCGACAAGGTCCGTGCCGTCGACGGCGTCTCCTTCACGGTCGCCAAGGGCGAGGTGCTGGGGCTGGTCGGCGAATCCGGGTCGGGCAAGACGACGGTGGGCCGCACCGTGCTCCGGCTCGACACGCCGACCGACGGGGCGATCCGCTTCCTCGGCCAGGACATCACCCGCCTGACCCGGCGCCAGCTCCGCCCGTTCCGGCGCCAGATGCAGCTCGTCTTCCAGGACCCGTTCTCCTCGCTCAATCCGCGCATGCGGGTGGACCGCATCATCGGCGCGCCGCTGGTGATCCACGAGCCGGCGATGCCGGCGGCCGAGCGCATGGCCCGCGTCGAGGACGCGCTCGCCATGGTCGGCCTGCCGCGCAACTCGGGCGAGCGCTTCCCGCACGAGTTCTCCGGCGGTCAGCGCCAGCGCATCGGCATCGCCCGCGCGCTGATGCTGCGGCCGGAACTGCTGGTCGCCGACGAGCCGGTCTCGGCGCTGGACGTCTCGATCCAGGCCCAGGTGGTCAAGCTGCTGCTCGACGTCCGCGCCCGGCTCGGCCTCACCATCCTCTTCATCGCCCACGATCTCGCGGTCGTCGGCCACGTCTCCGACCGGGTGGCGGTGATGTATCTCGGCAAGCTGGTCGAGATCGCCGACACCCGGACGCTCTTCCGCGACCCGCGCCATCCCTATACCGAGGCCCTGTTCTCGGCCGCGCCGGTGCCCGACCCGACGATCCGCCGCAAGCGGATCGTGCTGACCGGGGACATTCCGAGCCCGATCAACCCCCCGTCCGGCTGCGCCTTCCGCACCCGCTGCCGCTACGCGCTGCCGGCCTGCGCCAAGGAGGTGCCGCCGCTGCGCGAGGTCGGGCGGGGCCATCTCAAGGCCTGCCTGCGCGACGATCTCGACCTCGTTCCCTGGCAGAGCCAGGCGTCCGCCCCGGCGGTCGCGGCCGCGGCGGGATGACCGCCGTCCGGCGGCGGCTGGTCGGGCTGCTCGACCGGCCCGAGGTGCTGCCCGCGCCCGGCGTGCCCGACCCCTTGTCGGCCCGCCTCGTCGCTGAGGCCGGCTTCGAGGCGGTCTACATGTCGGGCGACGCGACGACCGCCGTCCGGCTCGGGATGCCCGACGTCGGCCTGCTGACCATGAGCGAGATGGTCGACAATGCCGGCCGCATCGTCGACGCCGTCGACCTGCCGGTGATCGCCGACGCCGACACCGGCTATGGCGGGCCGGTGAACGTCCGCCGCACCGTGCGCGACTACGAGCGCGCCGGGGTGGCGGCGATCCAGATGGAAGACCAGGTCTGGCCGAAGCGCTGCGGTCATCTCGCCGGCAAGCGGGTGATCCCGGCCGCCGAGATGGCGGCCAAGGTGAAGGCGGCGGTCGACGCCCGGCGCGATCCGGACCTTCTGGTCATCGCGCGCACCGACGCGCTCGCGGTCGAGGGGTTCCAGGCGGCGCTCGACCGGGTCGCGCTCTACGGCGAGGCGGGCGCCGACATCCTCTTCGTCGAGGCGCCGACCAGCCTGGAGCAGCTCCGGACGATCGGCGGGCTGCCGGCGCGCACGATGTACAACGCGTCGGCCAGCGGCCGGACGCCGATCCTCGACACGGGCGAGCTGACCCGCCTCGGCTTCGCGCTCGCGATCTATCCGGGGCAGGCGCTGTTCGCCGCCATCCCGGCGATCCGCGCCGCGCTGGGGCACATCCGCCGGACCGGCGATCCGCGCGGCATGCCGGTGCCGCTCGCCGGCTTCGCGGACTATGTCCAGCTTCTCGGCATCGACGAAGTGCGCGCCTTCGAGGCCGCGCACGGTCTGCCGGAGGACCAGCAGGTCGGGATCTGATCCGTCACTCCGCCGCCTGCGCCAGGGGCGCGGGCGCGGCCGGCCGGGCGATCTCCTCCAGCCACGCCAGGAGCCGCGGCTCGTGGCAGACGGTGACGTTGAGGCGCATCCAGGGGCAGCGCTGCAGGTCCGGCCGGAAGACGGCGCCGGGCGCGATCACGATGCCGCGCTCCCGCGCGCTCGCGACCAGTTCCATCGTGTCCTCGACATGCGGGAAGCGGACCCACAGGAACAGCCCCGCTTCCGGCTCGACCATCAGTTCCAGTCCGAGCCGCTCGCAGGTCTGGATCGCCGCCAGCCGCGCCTCGTCCAGGCGCTTCAGCAGGCGGCTCAGATACTTGCGGTAGTGGCCGTCGACCAGGACCGTGTAGAGCACCCGCTCGGCGAACTGCGAACTGGTGATGCTCGACAGCATCTTGACGTCGGCCAGTTCGTCGATGATGCCCTGCCGGGCCGCCGCGAAGCCGACCCGCAGCGCGCCCGACAGCGTCTTCGAGAAGCTGCGGACGTAGATCACCCGGTTCAACTGGTCGAGCGATGCCAGCCGCGGGACCGCCCGGCTGTGCAGGTCGCAGAAGATGTCGTCCTCGACGACCAGGAAGTCGTACTGCTCGGCCAGCCGCAGCACGCGGAAGGCGACGTGCGGGCCCATCGTGGTGCCGGTCGGGTTCTGCAGCACCGACTGGGTGAAATAGACGCGCGGCCGATGCTCCGCCGCCAGCCGCTCGAGGACCGCGAGATCGGGGCCGTCGGGACCGCGCGGTACGCCGGTCAGCCGGGCGCCGGCGAGGCGCAGGCTGCCGAAGAGGTTGTAATATCCGGGGTCGTCGACGAGCACCGCCTCGCCCGGGCGGACAAAGCGCCGGATGACGAGGTCGAGCGCCTGGCTCGTCCCCTGGGTCAGGACGATCTGGCCCGGGCCGGCCGCGATGCCGCGCTCCGACAGCAGCAGCGACAGGCGTTCGCGCAGCGGCGCATAGCCGAGCGGGTTGCCGTACTCCAGCAGATGCGGGCCGGGCCGGCGGACGACCGTGCCGAGCGCCCGGCGCAGGCCGGGCTCGTCCATCCAGTCGTTGGGGAGCCAGGCGCCGCCGGCCAGGATCAGCCCCTCGCCCGCCTGCAGCAGGTGGCGGATCAGCGAGACCAGGGCCTCGTTGTGCCGCTGGCCGGGGGCGGGGGCATCGCTGGTGCGCTCTTCGCGCGGGGTCGCCGTGTAGAAGCCGGAGCCCCGCCGTGCCTCGAGATACCCTTGAGCGACCAGCCGGTCGTAGGCCTCGACGGCGGTGAAGCGGCTGACGCCGTGGGCGTCGGCGAACTGGCGGATCGACGGCAGTCGCGTCCCCGGCCTGAGACGGCGTTCGTCCACATGACGACGCACGTCGTCGACGATCTGCTCTACCAGCGATCGCTTGTCGGCGGGGTCTATTCGTACTGCGATCATCCGTCTCAGTATCCGGCCCGATCCTGTACCGTCACGACGGCCGTTACAGTTACAGGATACTTGGGGGCAACTGTACATCGATCGGCGGACGATTGACAGACATGGTCCGCGGCGTTCGCAAACACCACCCAAGGGAGCATGGGAATGAACGCCACCACCCTCGCCGGGCGGCCCGCAGCGGCCGCGCCGGGGCCCGATCTCGTCGCGCTGAAGGCCCGCCAGCAGAGCGCCTGGTCCTCGGGCGACTACGCCGTCATCGGCACCACGCTGCAGGTCGTGGGCGAGCAGCTCTGCGAGGCCGCCGACCTGCGCTCGGGATGGTCAGTCCTCGACGTCGCCGCCGGCAACGGCAACGCCTCGCTCGCCGCCGCCCGGCGCGGCTGCGAGGTCGTCTCGACCGACTACGTGCCGGCGCTGCTGGAGCGCGGACGCGAACGCGCCCAGGCCGATCGCCTGGCGATCGAGTTCCGTCAGGCCGACGCCGAGGCGCTGCCCTTCGCCGACGCCAGCTTCGACGCCGTCCTCTCCACCTTCGGCGTCATGTTCACGCCGGACCAGGACAAGGCGGCGGCCGAGATGCTGCGCGTCTGCCGGCCGGGCGGCCGCATCGGGCTCGCCAACTGGACGCCGGAAGGCTTCATCGGCCAGCTCTTCCGCACGATGGCCGGCCATCTGCCGCCGCCGCCCGGCGTCCGCTCGCCGGCGCAGTGGGGGACCGAAGCGCGCCTTGGCGAACTCTTCGGCGCCGGCGCCAGCGACATCGCAGTCAGCCGTCGGCACTTCGTCTTCCGCTATCGCTCGCCCGAGCACTGGCTGGATATCTTCCGCACCTGGTACGGCCCGACCCTCAAGGCCTTTGCCGCGCTCGACGGCACGGGGCAGGCGGCGCTGACGAGCGACCTGCTGGCGCTTGCCGACCGCTTCAACCGGTCCGGCGATCCCACCATGGTCGTGCCGAGCGAGTATCTCGAAATCGTCGTCACGCGGCGATGACGGAGGGCGCGATGAGGTCTTTCCACATCCTCGCGGCGGCCGCCCTGCTGGCGGCCGCCGCCGCCGCGCCGGCGGCGGCCCAGCAGCATGGCGCCAGCCACGCCATGCTGCTGCCGAACGCGATGACCTGGGTCGACGTGCCCTCGCTGCCGGCCGGAGCCAAGATCGCGGTCATCGAGGGTCCGCTCAACGAGGCCCGGCCGATCACGGCCCGCATCCGCTTCCCGGCGAACTACCGCCTGCCGGCGCACCACCATCCGGTGGTCGAGCATGTGACGGTGCTGTCCGGCACCTTCCACATGGGCATGGGCGAACGCTTCGACCGGGCGAAGACCACGGCACTGCCCCCGGGCGGTTTCGCGGTCATGCAGCCGGGCACGCCGCACTTCGCCTGGACCGAGGAGGAGACGGTGGTGCAGATCCACAGCGTCGGGCCGTGGGGCGTCACCTACGTCGACCCGGCCGACGATCCGCGCCGGAAGTGAGCGGGAGGGCGGCTCCGGCCGCCCTCCGCTCAGGCGTCGCCGCGGGCGGCCTCGAAGGCCGCGATGCGGTCGGTCATGCCGAGCGTCAGCGCCAGCGTGTCGATGCCGGCGAGCAGGCAGCGCCGCCGCCGCGGGTCGATCGCGAAGGAAACCGTGCGATCGTCCCAGTCGACGGCCTGGCGCTCGAGGTCGACCGTCACGACCGTCGCCGGGGCCGCCTCCAGCCGGGCGATGAGCGCGTCCACCGCGGCGCGGTCGAGCGCGACCATCGGCAGGCCGTTCTCGAAGGCGTTGTTGGCGAAGATCTCGGCCGGGGAGGGACCGACGACGACGCGGATGCCCCAGTCGAGAAGGGCGAAGATCGCGTGCTCGCGCGACGAGCCGCAGCCGAAATTGGGTCCGGTCACCAGGATGCCGGCCTGCCGCCAGGCCGGGCGGTTGAGGGCGAAGTCCGGCCGCTCGCGCCCGTCGGCATCGAAGCGCAGGTCATGGAAGAGGCAGTCGGCGAGGCCGTCCTGCGGCCGGCGGTCGATGAAGCGCGCCGGGATGATCCGGTCGGTATCGATATCGGCGTCCGGCAAGGCGGCGGCGGCCGCGGCGAGGCGGGTGAAGGCGCGCATGTCAGGCCCGGCCGAGCCGGCGATGGTCGGTGAGGCGGCCGGTGACCGCGGCCGCGGCCGCCGTCGCCGGGCTCACCAGATGCGTGCGCGCGCCCGGCCCCTGCCGGCCGACGAAGTTGCGGTTGGTGGTCGAGGCAGAGCGTTCCCCGGGCGCCACGACGTCGCCGTTCTGGGCGACGCACATCGAGCAGCCGGGCTGCCGCCACGCGAACCCGGCGTCGCGGAAGACCCGGTCGAGCCCCTCGGCCTCGGCGGCCGCCCGCACCCCGGCCGAGCCCGGCACGACCCAGGCCGGCACGACGGCGCGGCGGCCGGCGACGAGGTGGGCGGCGGCGCGCAGATCCTCGATGCGGCCGTTCGTGCAGGAGCCGATGAACACCCGGTCGATGGCGATGCCGTCGAGCGGCGTCCCGGGGGCGAGGTCCATGTAGTCGAGGGCCCGCCGCCAGGCGATGCGGCGGCCTGCGTCGGGCGCCGCCTCGGGGTCGGGCACGCGGGCCGAGATCGGCAGCACCTGGTCGGGGCTGATGCCCCAGGTGACGAGCGGCGCGAGGTCGGCGGCGTCGATCGCGACTTCGCGGTCGAACGCGGCACCGGGGTCGCCGGGCAGCGTGCGCCAGCGCGCCACCGCCCGGTCCCAGGCGGGGCCGGCCGGCGCGTGCGGCCGGCCGGCGAGATAGGCGTAGGTCGTCTCGTCCGGCGCCACCATCGCGCCGCGGGCGCCGCACTCCGTCGCCAGGTTGCAGAGCGTCAGGCGACCCTCGACCGAGAGCGCGCGGACGGCCTGGCCGGCGAACTCGACGACATGTCCGGCGGCGCCCGCGGCGCCGAGTCGGCCGACGACGGCCAGCGCCAGGTCCTTGGCGCCGACCCCTTCGGGGGCGCGCCCGTCGATGACGACGCGCATCGTCCGCGGCTTCTTCATCCACAGGGTCTGGGTCGCCAGCACATGGCCGCACTCGGTCGAGCCGATGCCGAAGGCGAAGGCGCCGATGCCGCCATGGGTCGGGGTATGGGAGTCGTTGCAGACGATGGTGGTGCCGGGCAGGCTGATCCCCTGCTCCGGACCGACGACATGGACGATGCCCTGGCGCGGGTCGCCCAGGCCGAAGTGCGGGATGCCGTGCCGCGCCGCGTCCGCTCCGATGTCGGCGATGCCGCGGCGGCGGCCCTTCGGCACGTCCTCCAGCGGCGTGCCGTCGGTCGGGACATAGTGGTCGACCGTGGCGAAGGTGAGGTCGGGCCGGCGGACGCCGACGCCCGCCTCCTCCAGCACCTCGAACTTCCGTCGCGGCCCGTCCTGGAGGAAGTGGCGGTCGATGTAGAGGAGGCCGAGCCCGTCCTCCTCGGCCACCAGGTGCGAGCGCCAGATCTTCTCGAACATCGTCAGCGCCATGGCCAGCGCCTCATGCAGGATTGTGGCCGCGGAACCATTCGACGAAGGCGGGGATGCCGATCTCGAGCGGCGTGCGTGGCGCGAAGCCGAGATCGCGGCTCGATTCGGTGATGTCGGCCGCCGTCGCCTCGACGTCGCCCGGCTGCATGCCGGTCGGCTCGACGATCGCCTTGCGGCCGAGTGCCGCTTCCAGCAGCGCCACCAGCCGCGTCACCGGCTCCGGCCGGTTGTTGCCGAGGTTGTAGAGCCGGTGCGGCGGCCCGTCGCCCCAGGCGAGCGGGCGGTCGAGCGCCGCCAGCACGCCGGCGACGATGTCGTCGACATAGGTGAAGTCGCGCCGCAGCACGCCGTTGCCGAAGAGCCGGATCGGCCGGCCTTCCGTGATCGCGCGGGCGAAGAGGAAATAGGCCATGTCGGGCCGGCCCCAGGGGCCGTAGACGGTGAAGAAGCGCAGGCCCACCAGCGGGATGCCGTAGAGATGGGCATAGACCCGCGACATCAGTTCGTCGGCCCGCTTGGTCGCGGCGTAGAGCGAGACCGGCCGCTCCACCGGGTCGGTCACGGCGTAGGGGCGCTTGGCGTTGTCGCCATAGACGGACGAGGTGCTAGCATACACCATGCGCGTCAGCCGGGGCAGGCGGCGCGCCGCCTCCAGCATTTCGAGATGGCCCGAGACGTTGGCGCGGATATAGGCGCGCGGGTTCTCCAGCGAATAGCGCACCCCGGCCTGGGCGGCGAGGTGGACGATGCCGGCGATGTCGGGATGGGCGGCGACGACACCGTCCATGGTCGCCGGGTCGGCGAGGTCGCCGCGGACGAAGGCGAACCCGGGCCGCGGCGCCAGCCGCGCCAGCCGCGCCTCCTTCAACCGGACGTCGTAGTAGGCGTCGAGGCTGTCGACGCCGACCACCGGCCGCCCGGCGTCGAGCAGGGCCTGGGCGACGTGGAAGCCGATGAACCCGGCGGCGCCGGTGACGAGCACGGTCGACATGGGCGGCGAACATACAGAATAGGGCGCCGCCGTCAGTGCCAAATCGCCGTCAGTCCGGACGCGTCGGCGCCGCGATTTGTCGGGCGTGGCGCATTGTCGCTGACGGGGGCGGCCGCTACCTTGACCCCACGAAGTCCCTGACCGGCTTTCCGGAGGAACCCCCGATGGCGTTGGCGGCCGTAACGCTCGACGACAAGTACGCGCTCGAATCCGGGCGCATCTTCCTGACCGGCACCCAGGCGCTGGTCCGCCTGCCGATGATGCAGCGCCAGCGCGACCTCGCTGCCGGCCGCAACACCGCCTGCTTCATCTCCGGATATCGCGGCTCGCCCCTGGGCGGCCTCGACCAGGCGCTGGCGTCGGCCAGGCGCTTCGTCGAGAAGAACCACATCCGCTTCCAGCCCGGCGTCAACGAGGACCTGGCGGCGACCGCGATCCTCGGCAGCCAGCAGCTCAACCTCTTCCCCGACGCGAAGTACGACGGCGTCTTCGCCATGTGGTACGGCAAGGGGCCGGGGGTCGACCGCTCGGGCGACGTCTTCAAGCACGGCAATTCGGCCGGCACCTCGCCGCACGGCGGCGTGCTGCTGCTGGCGGGCGACGACCATACCTGCAAGTCCTCGACCTTGGCGCACCAGAGCGAGTTCGCCCTGATGGACGCCTACGTGCCGGTGCTCAATCCGGCCGGCGTGCAGGAGTTCCTCGACCTCGGCCTGCACGGCTGGGCGATGTCGCGCTATTCGGGCTGCTGGGTCGGCTTCAAGACCGTGGCCGAGACGGTGGACAGCGCGGCGTCGGTCCATGTCGACCCGTCGCGCCTGGTCACCACCCTGCCGACCGACTTCGAGATGCCGCCGGGCGGCCTCAACGTGCGCTGGCCGGACGAGCCGCTGGAGCAGGAGAAGCGCCTGCATCTCCACAAGGTGCCGGCGGCGCTCGCCTATGCCCGCGCCAACCGGCTCGACCGTGCGGTCTGGGACGGGCCGCGCCGCCGCCTCGGTATCGTCACCACCGGCAAGTCCTATCTCGACGTCCGCCAGGCGCTGGAGGATCTCGGCATCGACGAGGCGAAGGCGGCGGAAATCGGCCTCAGCCTCTACAAGGTGGCGATGGTCTTCCCGCTGGAGGCCGAGGGGATGCGCGCCTTCGCCGAGGGGCTGGAGGAGGTGCTGGTCGTCGAGGAGAAGCGGGCCTTCATTGAGACCCAGCTCAAGGACGCGCTCTATCACCTGCCGGCCGACCGGCGCCCGGTCGTCGGCGGCAAGCGCGATCCCGAGGGGCGGCCGATCCTGCCCTCCCAGAACGAACTGCTGCCGAGCGGCATCGCCCGCGTCATCGCCGAACGGATCGCCCGCTTCTACACGAGCGACGCGATCAAGGCGCGCCTCGCGCTGATCGACCAGCAGGAGCGGCAGGCGGCGGCGACCAAGCCGGCGCTGGTGCGCACGCCCTATTTCTGCTCCGGCTGCCCGCACAACACCTCGACGCGGGTGCCGGACGGCAGCCGCGCGGTGGCCGGCATCGGCTGCCACTACATGGCCGTGTGGATGGACCGCAACACCGAGACCTTCACCCAGATGGGCGGCGAGGGCGCCTCCTGGGTCGGGCAGGCGCCGTTCAGCAACACGAAGCACATCTTCGCCAACATCGGCGACGGCACCTATTTCCACTCGGGCTACCTGGCGATCCGCTTCGCCGTCGCCTCGAAGACGACCATCACCTACAAGATCCTGTTCAACGATGCCGTGGCCATGACCGGCGGCCAGCGCCACGACGGCGACCTCAACGTCCCGGCGATCACAAGGCAGGTCCATGCCGAGGGCGTGCGCCGCATCGCCGTCGTCACCGACGAGCCCGACAAGTACCCGCTCGGCACGGACTTCGCGCCGGGCGTCACCATCCATCACCGCGACGAGCTCGACGCGGTCCAGCGCGACCTGCGCGAGTGGCCGGGCGTCTCGGTGCTGGTCTACGACCAGACCTGCGCCGCCGAGAAGCGCCGGCGCCGCAAGCGCGGCACCATGGTCGACCCGCAGCGCCGCGCCTTCGTCAACGAGATGGTGTGCGAGGGCTGCGGCGACTGCTCGGTCAAGTCGAACTGCCTCTCCGTCGTCCCGGTCGAGACCGAGTTCGGCCGCAAGCGGGCGATCGACCAGTCGAACTGCAACAAGGACCTGTCCTGCGTGAAGGGCTTCTGCCCGAGCTTCGTGACGGTCGAGGGCGGCAGCCTGCGCAAGCGCAAGGCCGCGGCCGGGCCTGCGCCGGTGGTGGCCGACCCGCCGGAGCCGGCGCTGCCGGCGCTCGATCGGCCCTACGGCATCCTGGTCACCGGCGTCGGCGGCACCGGCGTCGTAACCATCGGCGCGCTGCTCGGCATGGCGGCCCATCTCGAAGGGAAGGGCTGCTCGACGCTCGACATGACCGGGCTGGCGCAGAAGGGCGGCGCCGTCTTCAGCCATGTGCGCATCGCGCCCCGGCCCGAGGACCTGCACGCCACCCGGATCGCGGCCGGCGCCGCCGACCTCGTCGTCGCCTGCGACATGGTGGTGGCGGCGAGCGGCGACGCCATGGGCAAGATCCGTCCCGGCACGACGCGGGCGGTCGTCAACAGCGCCGCGGTCGTCACCGGCGAGTTCACCCGCAATCCCGACTTCCGCTTTCCGGCCGACCGGCTGGAGAATGCGATCCGCGACGCCGTCGGTCCCGAGCGGACCGACTTCGTCGACGCCACCCGCATCGCCACTGCGCTCCTCGGCGACTCGATCGCCGCCAACCTGTTCATGCTGGGCTTCGCCTACCAGAAGGGGCTGGTCCCGGTGTCGGGCGAGGCGATCGAGCGCGCCATCGCGCTCAACGGCGTCGCCGTCGAGTTCAACCGCCAGGCCTTCCGCTGGGGCCGGCGCGCCGCCCACGACCGCCCCGCGGTCGAGCGGGTGGCCGCGCCGACCACCGCCCGCCCGGCCCCGGCGCAGACGCTGGACGACATCGTGGCACGCCGGCGCGAGCAGCTCACGGCCTACCAGGACGCCGCCTACGCCGACCGCTACGAGCGGCTGGTGCGGCGGGTCCAGGCCGCTGAGGCCGCGCAGGCGAAGGGGATGACCGGCCTCGCCGAGGCGGTCGCCCGCAACTACTACAAGCTGCTCGCCTACAAGGACGAGTACGAGGTGGCGCGCCTCTATACCGACGGCACCTTCCGCCGCCGGCTGGAGGAGCAGTTCGAGGGCGACTTCAAGCTCCGCTTCCATCTGGCGCCGCCGCTGCTGGCTGCCCGCGACGAACAGGGCCATCTGACGAAGCGGGCCTATGGCCCATGGATGATGGCCGCATTCCGTCTCCTGGCGCGGCTCAAGGGGTTGCGTGGCACCGCCTGCGATCCCTTCGGCCGGACCGAGGAGCGCCGCGCGGAGCGCCGCCTGATCGCCGAATACGAGGCGGCGATCGAGGAGGTCCTGGCACGGCTCGACCACGACACGCACCGGCTCGCGGTCGACATCGCGGCCGTCCCCGACCGCATCCGGGGCTTCGGCCACGTCAAGGAGGCGAACCTGAAGGCGGCCAAGCGCAGCGAGGCGATGCTGCTGGCGGCGTTGCGCGCGCCGCCGGCCCGGGCGACCGCGGCGGAATAGGGCGGGCAGCGGGCGGAGCCGGCCGGGATTTCCGCTTTCCCCGGCCGGTCGGCGGCCCCATTCTGGGCGAAACCAGTCCCATCCGGGGAGGATGCCGGCGGCCGTGCTCGAGACATTCTCGGACAGCCAGATGATGGCGGTGCTGGAGCAGATCGCCTGCGCCGCCTTCGTCGTCGACGTCGATCCCGACGGCGGTTTCCGGTATGTCGGGCTGAACAAGGCGCACACCGCGTCGAGCGGCGTCACGCTGGACATGATCGCCGGGAAGCGGCCGCACGAGGTGCTGCCGCAGAATGTCGCGGACCGCGTCTGCGACAACTACCGCCGCTGCGTCGAGGCCCGGGCCCCGATCCGCTACGACGAGCACCTGGTCCTGGTGCGGCAGAGCCGCTGGTGGTCGACGTCCCTGATGCCGCTCTCGGGGGCGGACGGTCGGGTGGTGCGGATCCTCGGGACGTCGTTCGACATCAGCGCCCGCAAGGCGATGGAGACGGAGCTGCGCCGCTCGCGGGAGTTCCTGCAGTCGGTGATCGACCACGTGCCGCTGCCGCTCTTCTGCAAGGATGCCGGCGACCTGCGCTACGTGTTCGTCAATCGCGCCGCCGCCGGCCTCGTCGGCCAGGAACCGGGCGCGGTCGCCGGCAGCACCGACTTCGATCTCTACCCGCCGGACCAGGCCGCCGCCTTCCAGGCCGGCGACCGCACCGTTCTGACCAGCGGCGAGCCGCTGACGATCGCCAACGAGATCGTCACGACGCCCGTGGGCGACCGCGTCCTGCGCACGCACAAGGTCGCGATCCCGGACGAATCCGGCGAGCCGCGGTGGCTGCTCGGGGTTTCCGAGGACGAGACCGAGCGCCGGCGCAGCGAGGACGCCGCCAACGCCGCCAACAGCTTCCTCAACGCCATCCTCGACAACCTGCCGGCCGTCGTCTTCTGCAAGGAGGCGCCGAGCCTGCGCTACATCCTGGTCAATCGCGCCGGCGAGGAGTTCACCGGCCGGCCGCGCGAAGAGCTGCTCGGCCGCACCGACTTCGAGCTCGTTCCCGAGGAGGTCGCCCGCGCGCGGACCGCCGAGGACCGGCAGATCCTGGAGAGCGGCCGGGCCCTGACCAAGGTCGAGAACCTGCCCGCGACGACCGGACTGCGGCGGGTCCGGACGACCAAGCTCGCCGTTTCGGGCCCCGACGGCACCAGCCGGATCATCCTCGGCATCCGCCAGGACGAGACCGAGGCGCACCGGGCCGAGGCGCGGCTGCGCGACGCGATCGAGAGCCTGCGCGACGGCTTCGTGCTCTTCGATCGCGACGACCGGCTGGTGATGCACAACGCCCGCTTCCTCGAGTTCTACCCCTACCTCAAGGGTCGGCCCGTCATCGGCCGTACCTTCCGCGAGAACATCGAGGACGGCGCGGAATGGCGCCGCGGCCTGATGTCCGACGCGGAGGTCCGCCGCTACATCGAGCGGCGGCTCGCCAGCTGGCGCAGCGGCGGGGAAGCCTTCGAGCAGCAGCTGCCGGGCGGCCGCTGGGTCCTGGTCAGCGAGCGGCCGACGGCCGACGGCGGCATCGTCGGCGTCCACACCGACATCACCGAGCAGAAGCAGGCCGAGACGCGCCTGATGGATGCGATCGAGAGCATCGACCAGGGCTTCATCCTGTGCGACGCCGACGACCGCATCCTGCTGTCGAACCGGCGCATCCGCGAGATGTTTCCCAGCATCGGCCCGGCGATGCTGCCGGGCGCCTCGCTGCGTGATCTCGTCCGCCGGGCCGCGGAATCGGGCGACTACGTCCATCCCGGCGAGTCGGTGGAGGAGGCGACCGAGACCATCTACCGGATGTTCCGGCAGGGCACGGCCGAGGGCATCGAGCGGCGGCTGCGCGACGGCCGGTGGATCCTCTTCACCCAGACGGTCACGCCGCACGGCATGCTCGTCGGCCTGCGCACCGACATCACGCTGCTGAAGCAGCGCGAGCAGCAGCTGACCGAGGTGCGCGACCATCTCCAGAAGCAGACGGCCGAACTGACCCGGCTGACCGACGACCTCCACGTCGCCCGCCAGCGGGCGGAGGACGCGAGCATGGCCAAGTCGCAGTTCCTGGCGATGATCAGCCACGAGCTGCGGACCCCCTTCACCGGCATCCGCGGCATGGCCGACCTGCTGGCCGGGACGGCACTCGATCCCGAGCAGAGCCGCTATCTCGACGTCATGCGCCGGTCGATCGAACGGCTGCTCACGCTGCTCGACCAGCTGCTCGACTTCTCGCGGATCGAGGCCGGCCGCATCGAGATCGCCGATCTGCCGATGGCGCCGGCGCGCCTGGTCGCCGACGTCGCCACCACCTTCGCGGCGAGCGCCCGGGCCAAGGGCCTGGCGCTCGAGCGGGACATCGCCCCCGAGGTGCCGGACCGGGTGCTGGGCGACCCGGCCAAGACCAGCCAGGTCATCGCCAATCTCGTCGGCAACGCGGTCAAGTTCACCGAGCGCGGCCGGGTCGCGATCCGGCTTGCCGTCGACGCGGGGCCGGGCGGCCGCTTCCTGCGCTGGAGCGTCGAGGACAGCGGCATCGGCCTGTCGGCGGACGAGATGGAGCGCCTGTTCGAGCCCTTCACCCAGGCCGACGTCTCGACCAGCCGCCGCTTCGGCGGAACCGGCCTCGGGCTCGCCATCTCCAAGCGGCTGGTCGAGGCGATGGGCGGCACGATCGGCGTCGTCAGCCGGCCGGGGGAGGGGTCGAGCTTCTGGTTTCGCCTACCCTTGCGTGCGACCGATGCCGAGGCAGCCCCGGCACCGGAGCCGCCCTCGCCACCCCTGCCGCCCCCGCCGTCGCACCCCCGCCGCGTCCTGATCGCCGAGGACGATCCCATCAATCAGATGCTGATCGACACCATGCTGAAGCGCTGGGACTTCGAGACGATCGTGGTCGGCGACGGCCAGGCGGCGCTCGACCGGCTGGCGAGCGAACCCTTCGATGCGGTGCTGATGGACGTCAACATGCCGGTGCTGGACGGACCGACGGCGGTCGCCCGGCTGCGCGCGGGCGAGGGCCGCCAGCGCGACATTCCGGTCTACGCGCTGACCGCCGACGTGCTGCCGGAGCACGTCGCCCGCTTCCGCAGCGCCGGCTTCACCGACGTGCTGACCAAGCCCGTGGAATGGGGGCGGCTGCGCGAACTCCTGGACACCGCTGCGCGCCGGATCGGCCCCCTCGGCAACGGTCCCGGGCGGCAGGGATCCGGATGAGGGCTAGCGCCGGCGGCCCTTGCGGGCGCGGTCGAAGGAGACGACCTCGGAGAAGCGGCTGTGGCGGGCAACGGTGTTGCGGTCGCCGCGCTCGACGATGCTGGCATGGGCGACCGTGTAGCCGCGCTTCTCCAGCAGTTCGACGATCTGGCCGATGTAGTCGTTGACCACCGGCAGGGCCATCGCCTCGGCGATGTCGGTGCCGGCGGCGCTGAGCCGGTAGCACGGCAGCACCAGCTTGCGGTCGGGCTCGGCCGCGGACACGCGCAGGACCCGGTCCGCCAGCAGCAGGTGGGTCTGGAAGCGGTCCTCGAGCTGGCTCGGGAACTGCTTGACGTTGCTGCCTCCGGGCCGCAGCAGGCCGGATTCCTCGAAGTGGAAGAGGTCTTCGCCGTCGAGCCCGAACTTCTCGTAGAAGCTTTCCTTCAGCCGCACGACGAAGTTGCCGATCGCGAACTGGGCGAGCTTGGCGAAGCGGGCGAGTTCGCCCGCGTCCATGGCGCGCAGCCGCTGGAGGGCCGCGAGCGATACCGTGCCGGGGCGCAGCGCCTCGGTCGCCAGCATCTCCGCATAGACCGCCTGGACCGCCGGGTCGTGGGCGTCGGCGGCGGACTCGAGGAAACGGTCGAGCCACATCGGGCTCGGCCGGCCGTCGCCGATGCGGCCCGAGAGCCGCCGCCGCGCCTCGGCGCCGATCGCGAGCAGGGTGCGCCGGCGCCGGCGGTCCCAGGCGGACTGGAAGCGGTCGGGCTGGCGGTCGGCCGGGACGGAGTCGCCGGCCTCGTCGACCATCCCGAGCAGCGGGCCGACGATGTCGACGAAGCGCCGATGGCGCGCCCGCGCCGGCGGCTCCGCCCGCGGCGGGGCGGGGGCCGCATCCTCGGCCGGCTCGTCGGTCATCGGCCGGTCCGGTTCAATCCTCGACGTCGGGCAGCATGCCGAGCGCGCGCTTGTAGACCTCGATCAGCTCCTCCTGCTCCTGCAGGTCGGCCTCGTTCATCTTCCGGATGCGGATCACCTGGCGCATGATCTTGGTGTCGAAGCCCTCCGACTTGGCTTCGGCATAGACCTCCTTGATGTCTTCCGACAGCGCCTTCTTCTCCTCCTCCAGGCGCTCGATGCGCTCAACGAACGAGCGCAGCTGGTCGGCGGTGACCCCGGAGGTCACGACGCTTTCGCTCTTCTCCCCGCGGTCGCGGGCGAGCTCGGCCGCGCGTGCCATCAGTGACCCTGATGACCCTGGTCGAATGCCTTCTTCTGCTCCACGCTGGCCTCCTTCTGGTACTTCGCTTTCCATTCCTCGTACGGCATGCCGTAGACGACCTCGCGCGCCGCCGGGTCGGAGATGGCGACGCCGCGCTCCTCGGCCGCCGCCCGGTACCATTTCGACAGGCAGTTGCGGCAGAAGCCGGCCAGATTCATGAGGTCGATGTTCTGCACGTCGGTGCGCTCGCGCAGATGCTGCACGAGGTGGCGGAAGGCGGCCGCCTCCAGTTCGGTTCGCGTCCTGTCGTCCATGGGGTCGCTCCCGTCGATGCGTTCGGATTGCCGGACGGCGTAGAGCTTCGGGTCGGCGAGGATCGGTTTCAAGGCCAGGGCGAGCCGGGCCGCCCATTCGGCCTGGCCGGCCTCCTCGGCGATCAGGTCCTGGCGGATCTCGATCAGCACATGCGGCAGCCCGGTCCGGGTGCCGTGGACGGCGGTCGTGTAGCCGTGCGGCTGGCGCGCGGAATAGGGCTCGTTGTCGCCGACGACGAGCCGGGCGTCGGCACCGAGCGCGTCGAGCAGCGGGCGGGCGATGCGCGGATCCTCGTCCCACAGGATGCCGACGTGCCACGGGCGCGGGACGCCGTTCATGGCAGGCGTGAAGCTGTGGATGGAGACGAGCGCCGGCGCCGTCCCCGCCCGGGCGAAGGCCGCGAGCCGGTCGGCGATCGCCTGCTGGTAGGGCTGGAAGAGCGCCGCCACCCGGGCCGCCACCGCCGCCTCGGAGAGGTCGCGGTTGCCGGGGACGGCCACCCCGTCGCTCTCGGCCGGGATCGAGCCGGCGCCGCCGGGATGCCGGTTGCAGTCGAGCACGAGGCGCGAATAGCCCGACAGCAGGGCCGGGGCGTCGAGCAGGCCGGCCAGGCGCTCGGTCACGGCGGCGGCGCCGATGTCCCAGGCGATGTGGCGCTCCAGTTCGGCCGGCGGCAGGCCGAGCGTGCCGAGCGCCGTCGGAATGCGGTTGCTGGCATGGTCGCAGACGAGCAGCACCGGCGCCCGACCGCCGGGGTTGACGGCACGCCAGGCGGGCGCATCGGCGGGGCCGAGCAGCGGGACGGCATCGGACGGGAGGGCGGGTTCGGTCATCGGCGAGGGGCGGAGCGCAGTGCGATCGGGGGCAGCCGGGTCTTATAGGCGCGGGCGGCCCGTCGCGGAAGGGCCGGGCGCGATCCTCGCCCGCCATGAGTCCGGGGCCGCGATGCGCTATAAGCAGCCGGCCCGTGCCCAGCCTCTCGCCCATCCCCGGATCGTCGGCGGCCGTCCGCCTCGCCCTGCTCGCGCTGGCGGCGGGGGCCGCCTGCATCGCGCTGTCGCCGATCCTGGTGCGCCTCTCGGAGGTCGGGCCGACGGTCACTGCCTTCTGGCGCGCCGCGCTCGCGGTGCCGTTCCTGGCGGCGCTGGTCGCGTTCTCCGGGCGGGCGCCGCGGGCGATCCGGGCCGGCGACCGCTGGCGCCTTGCCGCGGCCGGCCTCTTCTTCGCCGGCGACCTCGCCTTCTGGCACTGGTCGATCCGCTTCACCAGCGTCGCCAACGCCACGCTCTTCGCCAACTTCGCCCCGGTCTTCGTCGCCGCCGGCGCCTGGCTGCTCTTCGCCGAGCGTCCGGGCGGACGCTTCCTCGCCGGACTGGCGCTGGCCTTCGCCGGCGCCTTCTGCCTGCTCGGCGAGAGCCTGCGCGTCGGCGGCGACCACGCGCTGGGCGACGGGCTGGGGCTCGCCACCGCGCTCTGCCTGTCGAGCTATCTGCTGGTCGTGCGCAGCCTCCGGGCCCGGCTCGGCGCCGCCGGCATCATGCTCTGGACCTCGCTGGCGACGGCGGCCGTGCTGCTGCCCGTCGCCTGGCTGTCGGGCGAGGAATTCTGGCCGGCGACGCCGGCCGGCTGGGCGGTGCTGGTCGGGCTCGGCCTCTTGTCCCATGCGCTGGGGCAGGGGCTCATCGCCTTCGCGCTGGCGCACCTGCCGGCCGGATTCTCGGCGCTCGCCCTGCTGCTGGAGCCGGTGCTGGCGGCGCTCTTCGCCTGGCTGTGGCTGGCCGAGGGGCTGGCTGTGCTGCAATGGCTGGGCGGCGTCGCGGTTCTCGCCGGCATCGGCGTCGCCGCGCGCGGCCTGCGGGGCCCGCGCCGGCCGATTGCCGATCCGGCGCGCCGCCCATAGTCTGGCGGTCCCGCTCCAGGCCCCCACCTGCTCCCCGCGAGATTGCCTGCATGACCGTCGCGACCGATCCCGACCAGTTGCTTCGCGCGCTCTTCGAGGCGGCGCTCGCCGCCGCCGATCCGGCGGTCGCGGTGCCGCGCTTCCTGCCCCCGGCGCCACGTGGGCGCACCATCGTCGTCGGCGCCGGCAAGGCCGCCGCCAGCATGGCGCGCGCGGTCGAACGGCACTGGCCGGGGCCGCTCGAGGGGCTGGTCGTCACCCGCTACGGCCACGCCGTGCCGTGCGAGCGCATCCGCGTCGTCGAGGCGTCGCATCCGGTGCCCGACGAGGCCGGAACCCGGGCGGCGGCGGAAATCCTGGCGATGGTGCGGGGCCTCGGGTCCGACGACCTCGTCCTCTGCCTCGCCTCGGGCGGCGGCTCGGCCCTGCTCGGCCTGCCGGCCGCCGGCATCACGCTCGCCGACAAGCGGGCGCTGACGGGCGACCTCCTGCGCTCGGGCGCGACGATCGGGGAGATCAACACGGTCCGCAAGCATCTCTCGGCGATCAAGGGCGGCCGCCTCGCCCAGGCCGCGGCACCGGCGCGCCTCGTGACGCTGGCCATCTCCGACGTGCCGAACGACGATCCGGCGGTCATCGCGTCCGGCCCGACGGTGCCCGATCCCAGCACCTATGCCGATGCCCGCGCCGTGCTCGCCAAGTACGGCATCGTCCCGCCGCCGGCGATCGCCGCCCGCCTGGAGGCGGCGGCCGAGGAGACCCCGAAGCCCGGCGATCCCGTCTTCGCCAACAGTTCCTTCACCTTGATCGCGACGCCGCAGATGGCGCTCGACGCCGCGGCCGAGCGGGCCCGGGCGGCCGGCGTCACCCCGATCGTGCTCGGCGATGCGATCGAGGGCGAGGCGCGCGACGTCGCGCTGGTCCATGCCGCGATCGCCCGCCAAGTGCAGCGCCGCGGCCAGCCGCTGCCGGCGCCGGCCGTCCTGCTGTCCGGCGGCGAGACCACGGTGACGGTGCGCGGCCGCGGCCGCGGCGGCCGCAACGCCGAGTTCCTCCTCGCCCTGGCGGTGGCGCTCGACGGCCAGCCCGGCATCCACGCGCTCGCCGGCGACACCGACGGCATCGACGGAACCGAGGACAATGCCGGCGCCGTCCTCCGCCCCGACAGCGTGGCGCGCGGGCGGGCCGCCGGCATCGAGGCGCGGGCGGCGCTCGCCGACAATGACGGCTACGGCTTCTTCGCGGCGCTGGGCGACCTCGTCCGCACCGGCCCGACCCTGACCAACGTCAACGACTTTCGCGCCATCCTGGTACTGCCTCCGTCGTAACCGCGGTGTATCGTCGGCGGCGGTGGTCGAGCTTCCCGGAGGAACGATGCGGCGGACACGCAGCACCAAGATCGTGGCGACGCTGGGGCCGGCCAGCGGCTCGCCGGAGGTCATCGGGGCGCTCTTCGACGCCGGGGTCGACGTCTTCCGGCTGAATTTCAGCCACGGCACCCACGACGAGCATCGCGCGCGCTACGACATCATCCGCGCCGTCGAGCAGGAGCGGAAGCGCCCGATCGGCATTCTGGTCGACCTCCAGGGGCCGAAGCTCCGGGTCGGCACCTTCGTCGACGGCAAGGTGGTGCTGAAGGCGGGACAGTCCTTCCGCCTCGATCTCATCGACCGACCCGGCGACGAGACCCGGGCCTTCCTGCCGCATCCCGAAATCTTCGAGGCGATCTCGCCCGGCACCGATCTCCTGCTCGACGACGGCCGCATCCGCCTCCGCGTGGTGCGGCTGCGCGGCAAGGTGGCCGAGACCGAGGTCGTCACCGGCGGCCCGCTCAGCAACCGCAAGGGCGTCAACGTGCCGAACGCGGTGCTGCCGCTCTCGGCGCTGACCGAGAAGGACCGCCGCGACCTCCGCTTCGGCCTCGACCTCGGCGCCGACTGGATCGCGCTGTCCTTCGTCCAGCGGCCGGAGGACGTGGCCGAGGCCCGCCGGCTGATCGAGGGCCGGGCGGCGATCATGGTCAAGCTCGAGAAGCCGCAGGCGATCGAGCGGCTGCAGGAGATCCTCGACCTCACCGACGCGGTCATGGTGGCGCGCGGCGACCTCGGCGTCGAGATGCCGCCGGAGGACGTGCCGGGCCTGCAGAAGCGCATCGTCCGGGCCTGCCGCGCCGCCGGCAAGCCGGTCGTGGTGGCGACGCAGATGCTGGAATCCATGGTCAGCGCCCCGGCGCCGACCCGCGCCGAGGCCTCCGACGTCGCGACGGCGGTCTATGACGGCGCCGACGCGGTGATGCTGTCGGCCGAGACCGCCGCCGGCGCCTACCCGCTGGAGGCGGTGGCGATCATGAGCCGCATCATCGGCCGGGTCGAGCAGGACCCGCTCTACCGGCCGATCATGGATGCCGAGCATTCCCCGCCCGAGCACACCGCGGCCGACGCCATCACCGCGGCCGCCGCCCAGGTCGCGCAGACGATCGGGGCGGCGGCGATCTGCACCTTCACGACCTCGGGATCGACGACGATGCGGGCGGCGCGCGAGCGTCCGACGTCGCCCATCCTCGGACTGACCGCCAATCTCGCAACCGCGCGGCGGCTGGCGGTGTTGTGGGGGGTGCATTGGGTGCCGACCCGGGACATCCGGTCCTTCTCGGACATGGTGGAACGGGCGCGGCGGGTTGCGGTACAGGAGGGCGTCGCCCAGTCGGGCGACCGACTCGTCATCACCGCCGGCGTCCCGTTCGGGACGCCCGGCTCCACCAACACGCTCCGCATCGCCTGGGTCGAATAGGCCGCGCACAGGCCCCGGTCGAACCGGCGGACGTTCCAGGCTAGGATTGCGAGTCGATCGACTCTCGTCGGCGATTGAGGAAACGAGCCCGTCTCCATGAAGATCAAGGTTTGGGCGGAAGAGATCGCCCGGCGTCACCTGGACCCGGACGCGATCCGACGGACCTACGACCGCTATGCCCGCGTCTACGACGGCATCTTCGGTCCCATCCTCAATCCCGGCCGTCGCCGCGCCGTCGTCGCTGCCGAGCGCGCCGCCGGCCTGCGCATCCTCGAGGTCGGGGTCGGCACCGGCCTGTCGCTGCCGCTCTACCGCCGTTCCCGGGTGGTGGGAATCGACGTCTCGGACAAGATGCTGGAGCGTGCGCGGCGCCGGGTCGAGCGGCACGGGCTGACGAACGTCGAGGACCTCCAGGTGATGGACGCCGAGGCGACCGCGTTCCCGGCCCAGTCCTTCGATTCGGTCGTGCTGATGCACGTCGCCTCGGTGGTGCCGCACCCCGACCGCCTGATGCTGGAGATGCGGCGGGTGCTGCGGCCGGGCGGCGAGGCGGTCGTCCTCAACCATTTCTGGACCGGCCGCGGCCCGATGGCGGTGATCGAGCGGGCGCTGGCGCCTGCCTCCAACACCATCGGCTTCCGTCCGCTGTCGCTGGACGAACTGATTTCGGTGACGCCCCTCACCTTCGTCTCGGAGGAGCGGGTCAACCTCTTCGGCTACTGGAGCCTCGTGCGCTTCCGCCGGGACTGAGTGCCGGCGCAATCTCCGGATATCGGGAGCGCAGCCGGGGGCATTAGGTAGGGGCATCACTTTTCGGGAGCCCTGCCATGGAAGCGATGCCGATGGACGAGCAGGCCTGCTGGACGGCCGTGGTCGAGCGCGACGCGGCCGCCGCCGGGCGCTTCGTCTATGCCGTCGAGAGCACCGGGATCTTCTGCCGGCCCGGCTGCGCCAGCCGCCGGCCGAAGCGCGAGAATGTCCGCTTCTTCCCGATTCCCGAGGCGGCGCGCGCCGCCGGCTTCCGCGCCTGCCGGCGCTGCCGCCCGGAGGCGGCGGAGGCGGCGGACGAGCGGGTGACGCTGGTGCGCCGCGCCTGCCGGCTGATCGAGGCCGCCGAGGACAGCCCGCCCGGCCTGGCCGAACTCGGGGCGGCGCTCGATGCGAGCCCGTTCCATCTGCAGCGCCTGATGCGCCAGTTCCTCGGCCTGTCGCCCAAGGAATATGCCGACGCGCTGCGCATCCGCCGCTTCCGCGACGACCTCAAGGCGGGCGAGGGGATCGCCGGGGCGACGTTCGGGGCCGGCTTCGGCTCCTCCAGCCGGGTCTACGAACGGGCAGGGCGGGAACTCGGCATGACGCCGGGACGCTACCGCCGCGGCGGCGCCGGCGAGCGCATCGCCTACGCCACCGCCGACGGACCGCTCGGCCGGGTGCTGGCGGCGGCGACCGAGCGCGGCGTCTGCTTCGTCGCGCTCGACGACGATCCGCGGCGGCTGACGGCGGCGCTGGCGGCCGAGTTTCCCGAGGCCGACCTCGTGCCCGACGCCCCGGCCCTGGCCGAGGTGCTGGGGGCCGTCGTCGCCTATCTCGAGGGGCGCCTGCCGCATCCCGACCTGCCCCTCGACCTGCGCGGCACCGCCTTCCAGCGCCGCGTCTGGCAGGAACTGCAGCGCATTCCGCCGGGCGCCACCGCGAGCTATGCCGAGGTCGCGAGGCGCATCGGCCAGCCGACGGCGGCGCGCGCCGTCGCCCGCGCCTGCGCCACCAACCCGGCCGCCCTCGTCGTGCCCTGCCATCGCGTCGTGCGCGGCGACGGCCAGACCTCCGGCTATCGCTGGGGCGCCGAGCGCAAGACGGCGCTGCTGGAGCGCGAACACGAGCGCCAGCCGTCGCCGGCGGCGCGCAAGGCCGCAGGCGGCGGTTGAAGGCGGGGCCCCCGTCCGGTGCATACTTGCACCCGACGGGGTGCCCCATCGGCGGGCGCCCCAGGCGAGGGAGTGAGACCAGCCATGAATCGTGCCTTCAATCCGCCCGGCGTGGCGGCGCCCGCCGGAGCCTACAGCCACGGCGTCGAGGTGCCCGCCGGCGCCCGCCTGCTCTTCGTCGCCGGCCAGGTCGGCACCAACCCGGACGGCAGCGTGCCGCCCGACGTCGGCGCCCAGACCGACCGCGTGTTCGAGAACATCAAGGCGATCCTCGCCGGCGCCGGCATGGCGATGGCGGACGTCGTGAAGCTGAACGCCCTTCTCGTCTCGCCCGAGCATCTGGCGGCCTTCCGCGAGGCCCGGAACCGCCATCTCGGCCCGTGCCGGCCGGCCTCGACGCTCGCCATCATCAGCGCGCTGGCGAGCCCGGCCTTCCTCGTCGAGGTCGAGGTGATCGCCGCCAAGTCGCCCTGAGCGGCGGCGCATGATGCGGCGCCGGGGCCGTCCGACGGCCCCGGCGCCTCAATGCAGGAGCAGCAGGGCGACGACGCCGACCGCGACCAGCAGGATGCCGACGAGTTCGCGCCAGGTCGGTGGCTCGCGGAAGCCGAAGCGCGACACCAGGACCGTGAAGACGAGTTCCACCTGGCCCAGCGCCCGGACATAGGCGACGTTCTGCAGCGTCATCGCCGTGAACCAGCCGGCCGACCCCAGCACGCTCATCACCCCGACCGGGGCCGCATGGCGCCAGGCGCGGATCACCCGCATCACCTCGCCGCGCTCGACCGCCTGCAGATAGGCGGTCATGAGGACCGTCTGCAGCGCCGTGACCGAGGCCAGCGTCATCAGCGAGCGGACGACGAAGTCGGCGTCGCCCAGGGACAGCGACGCGCCGCGGATGCCGATCGCCGACACCCCGAAGAGCCCACCCGAGGCGAGGCCGTAGAGGGCGGCGCGGTCGGTGACGCCGAGCAGCGCCTGGCGCCAGCCCGACGCGCCGGCCGGCACCGAGAGGGTCAGCACCCCGGCCAGCCCGATGACGATCGCCACCCACCCGCCCAGCGTCAGCGGCTCGGCCAGGAAGATGGTCGCGAGCAGCGCGGTCTGCACCGTCTCGGTCTTGGAATAGGTGGTGCCGGCCGCGAAGTTCCGCATCGTGAAGGAGAGGATGAGGAAGCTGGTGGCGACGATCTGGGCGACGCCGCCGAGGAGGCAGAAGAAGAGGAAGCGGCCGCCGGTCGCCGGCATCGCCACCCCGGACAGCCCGAGATAGGCGAAGAAGGCCGCCGCCGCGATCGGCGCGCCGTAGATGTAGCGCGCGTAGTTGACGCCGTTGGTCGACAGCCGGCCCTTCAGCACCTTCTGCTGGGCCGTGCGCAGGCATTGCAGCAGCGCCGCCGCCACCGTGATCGGCACCCAGAGGTCCATGGTCGCCGCCCTCCCCGGAATCGCCTCAGGCCGGCCGCGGGTTCACTTCTGGATGACCATGAAGAGACGGCGGAAGGGGAAGAGCGTGCGCCCGTCCTTCTCGGGCGGGTAGGCGGCGGCGATCTGCTCGGCGTACGCGGCCTCGAAGGCGCTGCGGTGCGGCTCGTCGAGCGCGTCCAGCAGCGGCTTCAGGGCCGAGCCCTTGGTGAACTCGACGACCGGATTGTCGCCCGTCAGCACCTGCATGTAGACGGTCTCCCAGATGTCCGGCCGCTCCGCATGCTCGGCGAGGAAGCGGTAATAGGCCTCCGGGGCGGCGACGGGCGAGGGACGCAGCAGCGGCTCCAGCACCGGCCGCCAGGGGCCGGCGAGCGCGGTGTCGAGGATGCGGGTGTGGGAGGCCGCCTCGTAGTTGCGCGGCATCTGGACCGCCAGCACGCCATCGGGCGCCAGCCAGTCCATCAGCCTGGGGAAGAGCCGGTTGTGGTCGGCCAGCCAGTGCAGGGTGGCGTTGGAGTAGATGACGTCGACCGGGCCCTCCGGCTCCCAGGTCGCGATGTCGGCCTCGATCCAGGTCACGTCGGGCATGGCGGCGCGCGCCTTGGCCATCATCTCGGGGCTGTTGTCGACCCCGATGATGCGCGCCCCCGGCCAGCGCCGGCGGAGATGGACGGTGACGTTGCCGGGTCCGCAGCCGAGATCGATTACCGTGCCCGGCTGCTCGGTCGGGATGCGCGCCAGCAGGTCGAGGGCCGGGCGCAGCCGGTGGTCGGCGAATCTCAGATACTGGCTCGGATCCCAAACGGGCATGGCGCGTCCTTTCCGCTCCGGTTTGCGGCAGCGGTTGGTGCCATGGCGGCCGGCCCCCCCGCAAGGGGCGATCAGGCGGTGGCGAGCCGGCTCGGGCGCAATTCCCCCGCTTCCTCGAGGATCGGGTAGGCGACGGCGATCAGGTGCGAGTGGATCCGCTTCAGGTCGCGCAGCACGTCGAGATGCAGCGAACTCGTCTCGATGCTCTCGATGCGCCCGCTCTGCAGGCGTTGCAGATGCCGCTCGGCCGCCTTGCGCTCGGACTCGCGGAACATCGTCTTCTCGGCGATCAGGCGGCGGGCGATCGACACGTCGCCGCCGACGAAGGCGGCGAGCGAGAGCTTCAGCGTCTCCAGCACGCGGCCGTGGAGGTCGGCGATCTCGGCCAGGCCCTCGCTCGAGAAGGCGAGGTGGTTCTTGATCTTCTTCTGGGCCAGTTCCATCAGGTTCTTGTCGATGATGTCGCCGACATGCTCGAGGTTGGTGGAGAAGACGATGATCTCCATCACCCGCTTGCCGTCGGCCGGGCCCATGACCTCGCGGCTGATCTGGGTCAGGTAGCGCTTGATCGCCTCGTGCAGCCCGTCGATCACGTCGTCGCGGCGGCTGATGTCGGCGACGAGCTTGCGGTCGTCCTGGCGGAACACGGTCATCGCGTCGCGCAGCATGCTCTCCAGCGCATCGCCCATGCGCAGGGCCTCGCGCTGCGCGGCGGCGATGGCGACGGGCGGGCTTTCCAGCGCCGCGCGGTCGAGATGCCGCGGCAGGGCGGGGTCCGCCGGCATCTCGGGGGTCGGCAGCAGCCGCTCGATCAGGCGCGCGATCGGGCTGAGGAAGGGCAGGAAGACGACCGCGATCGCCAGGTTGAAGACGAGGTGGAAGGCCACGACCTGGCGCCCGATCTCGCCGCCGGCGAGCGGCGCCAGCTCGGCCACGAACGGCAGCAGCGGCAGCGCGGCGGCGACGCCGATCCAGCGGAAGGCGGCATTGCCGCGGGCGACGCGGCGGGCGCCGATCTCGCCGCGCCAGGTCGCCATCAGGGCCGGGATGGCGGCGCCGGCGTTCACTCCGAGCACGATCGCCAGCGCCAGCGGCAGCGGCACCAGCCCGCTGCTCGCCAGCGACATCACCAGGAGGATGGTGGCGAGGCTGGAATGGGCGAGCCAGGTGAGGAGGGCGCCGAACAGCACCGCCAGCACCGGCTCCTGGCCGAGGCTGGCGAGGATCGCCTTCAGCGTCGCCGAATCGCGGATCGGGTCGGAGGCATGGACGATGAGCTGCAGGGCAAGCAGCAGGAGCCCGAGGCCGACCGCCGCCCGGCCGAGGTCGCGGCGCAGCGAGTTCGCGGATGTCGAGAAGCCGAACACGCCGAGGAGGATGAGGAGCGGCGACAGCCAGCTGACGTCGAAGGAGAGGATCTGCGCGACCGCGGCGGTGCCGACGTCCGCCCCCAGCATCACCGCGAGTGCCGGGGCGGTGGCGACGAGGCCGCGCTCGGCGAAGGAGGCGACCATCAGCGCCGTCGCGGTGCTGCTCTGGAGCAGGGCGGTGACGCCGAGGCCGCTGGCGAAGGCCCGCGGCCGGCTGCTCATGGCGCGGCCGAGGATGCGGCGGAGATCGCCGCCGAAGGCGCGCATGACGCCGGTGCGGACCATGCGCAGGCCCCAGAGGAGCAGGGCGACGCCGCCGAGGAGATGGATGATGACGGTGGTTGCCAAAATGCCCGCGATCCTGACCCTGCGGCGCGGAGGGTGCCCGGCCGTAACAAATCGGTAACAATCCGCAATGTCGGCCAACCGGCCGGATTTTCAAGCGGAATCGTACCGGACCGGGCCGCGGCCGGGGTCAGATGATGGCGTGGCGGATGCGGGCCGACAGCCACTCGCTGGCGAGCACCGTCACCAGGATGACGAGGAAGATGACCGACGCCTCGCGCCAGGCGAGCTGGCTGATCGACGCCTCGAGCTGCAGACCGATGCCGCCGGCGCCGACGAGGCCGAGCACCGTCGATTCGCGGATGTTGATATCCCAGCGGAACACCGAGATGCCGGCGAAGGCGGGCGCGATCTGCGGCACCATGGCGTAGCCGATGACCTGGGGCCGCGTCGCCCCGGTCGCCTGGACCGCCTCGACCGCGCCCTCGTCGATCTCCTCCAGCGCCTCGTAGAGGAGCTTGCCGATGAAGCCGACGGAGCGCAGCGCGATGGCGAAGATGCCGGCGAGCACGCCGGGGCCGATGATCGAGACCAGCAGCAAGGCCCAGATCAGGGAGTTGATCGAGCGCGAGGCGACGATGACGAGGAGCGCGACCGGGCGCACGAAATAGACGCTGGGCGTCGTGTTGCGCGCGGCCAGGAAGGCGAGCGGCACGCCGAAGACGATGGCGATGAGGGTGCCGAGGGTGGCGATGTTGAGCGTGTCCCACAGCGGCCGCCACAGCCGGTCCATGTAGGACCAGCGCGGCGGCACCATGCGGCCGAGCAGGTCGGCCGCCTGGGTATGGGCGTCCTCGACGAACATCCACATCGTGCGGTCGCTGATGACCTCCCACGACAGGACGACGATGGCGGTGGCGACGAGCCAGCCGAACCAGATCGCGAGCTGGGCCGCGCGATCGCGGCGCTGCCAGGCCTTGGTGCCGGAGCGGACGGAGACCGGCATCACTGCACCCAGCGGCGGATCGCCGACGATCCGTACTCGGCGATCATGACGATGGCGATGATGACGAGCAGGATGGCGGCCGCGACGTCGTACTCGTAGCGGTCGAAGGCGGTGTTGAGGGTGGCGCCGATGCCGCCGGCGCCGACGATGCCGATCACCGCCGACTCGCGGAAATTGATGTCGAGGCGGTAGAGCGACAGGCCGATCAGGCGCGGCATCACCTGCGGCTGGACGCCGTAGTTGAGAAGCTGGAACCACGACCCGCCGGTCGCGCGGATCGCCTCGACCTGGCCCCGGTCGATGTCCTCGATGTCCTCGGCGAGGAGCTTGGAGAGGAAGCCGACGGTGCCGAAGACCAGGGTCAGCACGCCCGCGAAGGGGCCGAAGCCGAACATCGCGACGAAGAGGATGGCGACGATGATCTCCTGGAAGGTGCGCGACAGGGCGATCAGGCCGCGGCAGAAATAGTAGACCGGTCGCGGCGCCAGGTTGCGGGCGGCGCCGAGCGCCACCGGGATCGACACGACGAGCCCCAGCACCGTCGCCACCACCGTCATCACCAGGCTCTCGGCGAAGCCTTCGAAGATCTCGTCGAAGCGGCTGGTGAAGTTGGGTTGCAGGAAGCCGGCGACGAAGCGCCCGCCGCGCTCCATGCCCTCCGCGATCCGGGTCCAGTTGACCGGGATGTCGGTGACGGCGACGACGAGATAGGCCGCCGCCGCCACCAGGATGCCCCAGCGCAGAAGCGGGTTGGCGATCAGCGGCGGCGGGCGCCACCGCCGCGCGCGCTCCAGGGCGGCGGCGGTCACGTCAGGCCGGCCAGGCGTTCGCGGTCGACGGCGGCCGCCTCGCCATGGCCCGGCAGCGGCTCCGGCTCGCCCTCCTCGTCGGGCAGGCGGATCGTCTGCGACCAGTCCTCCTCGCCGTAGATGAGGGTCAGCACGTCGGCCGTCAGTCCCTCGGGCGGGCCGTCATAGACGATCTCGCCCGAGCGCAGCCCGACGATGCGCTCGGCGAAGAGCTGCGCCAGGGCGACGTCGTGGATGTTGATGATGGCGGCCAGCCCGCGCTCGCGGCAGAGCTCCTGCAGGAGGCGCATGATCTGCCGCGAGGTCTTGGGGTCGAGGCTGGCGGTCGGCTCGTCGACCAGCAGCAGGGTCGGGTCCTGGAGCAGCGCGCGGGCGATGCCGACGCGCTGCCGCTGGCCGCCCGACAGCGCGTCCGCCCGCTTGTCCTCGAAGCCGGCGAGTCCGACCCGTTCCAGGAGGGCGAAGGCGGCGGCGACGTCGGTCTCCGGGAAGCGCCGGAACCAGCTCCGCCAGAAGCCGACATAGCCGAGCCGGCCCGACAGCACGTTCTCCATCACGGTCAGGCGTTCGACCAGGGCGAACTCCTGGAAGATCATGCCCATGCGCCGCCGCGCCTGGCGGAGCGCGCGGCGCGACAGGCCGGTGACGTCCTGGCCGTCGAGGGAGATCCGGCCGGCCGTCGGCTCGACCAGTCGGTTGACGCAGCGGATGAGGGTGCTCTTGCCGGCGCCGGACGGGCCGATCAGGGCCATGATCTGGCCCTTCGGCACGGTCAGCGACACCCCCTTCAGCGCGCGGTCCCCGGTCGGGTACTGCTTCGCCAGCCCTTCGATCACCAGCACCGCGGCGCCCCCCTCCCCCGTGCCGTCCGCTCAGCTGCCCTTGCACTCGTACTTGACGCCGGTCAGCTCGTCGAACTTGCGGATCACCGCCCAGTCCTTCTTGAAGGCGATGGGCACGAACTTCTCTTGCGGCGGCTGGCTCTTCTGGAACTCCTTGAGGAGTTCGCTGCCGTCCCACGGGAAGCTGAAGAACGCCTCCTTCACCTTCGCCGCCAGTTCGGGCTTCAGGTTGTAGACGTGGCCGTAGCCGGTGGTCGGGAAGGTCTCCGACCGGAAGATCACCCGCAGCTTGCTGCCGTCGACGGCATTGCGGGCGATCATCCGCGTCTTGACCGAGTTGGCGATGGCGGCGGCGTCGTAGTCCTTGTTGGCGACGCCGAGGATCGAGTTGTCGTGCTTGCCGGAGAAGGCGGTCTTGTAGTCCTTGTCCGCCTCGAGACCGAAGTCGCTCTTGAGCAGGGCCGACGGCGCCTTGAAGCCCGAATTCGAGGTCGGCGAGGTGAAGGCCAGCGTCCTGCCCTTCAGGTCCTTCACCTCCTTGATCGGTCCGTCGGCCTGGACGATCAGTTCCATCTCGTAGCCGTACTCGTCCTTCCTCGAGGCCATCATCGCGAAGGGGACGAAGCCGGCGCAGTTGACGGCGATCGGGTTCGAGCCGGTGTTGAAGCCGGCGATGTGCAGGCGGCCGGCCCGCATCGCCTCGATCTGGGCGGCGTTCGACTGCACCGGGAAGAACTGCACCCGCTTGCCGGTCACCTTGGCGAGATGGGCGAGGAAGCCGTCCCACACCTTGCGGTAGACCTCGGGGTCCTCGACCGGGGTATAGGCGAAGATCAGGGTCGGCGGGTCGAGCAGGCGCTTGGGGTCGGTCGGGGCGTCGGCGACCATGTCGCCGTCGCGGTCGCAGAAGCGCTGGTCGAGCTGGCCGCGCGGACAGTCCTCGGTCTGGGCGAGCGCCGGCATGGCCGGCAGGGCGAGCGCCGCAGCGGCGGCGAAGGCGAAGCGGACGAACATCAGGGACTCCTCCCGCGGAAGCTTCGGGTGGCGGCGGTGCCGGTCACCTCGTTATCTGCGCCGCAGATTACATATTGATGGCGGTTCGATGAACCCCTGCGTGACCTCGGCCGCCGATTTCCTCGTCCGGCCGGGTCGCGCTATGCTGCCGGGCGCGGGGAGGGCGAGAACATGCGCAGGCTTCTGGTCGGCATCGCGATCGGCCTGGTTCTGGGGGGCGCCGGCGGCTTCGCCGCGGGCATCTTCTTCTTCCCGTACATCTTCCCGCCGCCGGTGGCGAACCAGGAAGTGGCCGACCGTGCCGCGCACGCGGTGCTCGGGACCGGCACCTTCGTCCATGCCGATCCCTCCGACCCGATCCATTGGGGGCGCGGCAGCGTGACCATCCTGCAGGACCCGTCCGGCCGGCGCATCGTCCATCTCGAGAAGGATTTCGAGGTCGGGCCGGGCCCCGACTACCGGGTCTATCTCGTGCCGCACCCGGCGCCGCGCGCGAAGGACGACGTGCGGGCCGCCTTCGTCGACCTCGGCGGCCTTGCCTCCTTCAAGGGCAGCCAGACCTACGCGGTCCCGGCGGACCTCGACCTCGGCCGCCAGGGTTCGGTCGTCATCTGGTGCCGCGCCTTCTCCCAGCTGATCTCCCCCGCCACCATCGAGCGCAAGCCGCAATAATCTGCGCAGGAGTCCGCCCGGCGGCGCGTGGAAGGTTGGACGGGCGAGCACGGCCCGTCGGCCCCCACCCCCCGAAAGGACGTGCCATGAAGTCTCTCGTTTCCGCCGCCGCGCTCGTCATCGGCCTCGCCGCCGCCGGCACCGTCGCCGCCGCCCCCGCCCAGGGCGACGGCGGTCCGTCGCGCCGCCAGGCCGGCATCATCAAGGCCATGGACAGCGACGGCGACGGCAAGGTCTCCAAGGCCGAGTTCATGGCCTTCCAGCCGCGCGGCCGGTTCGCGGTCGCCCCCGACGCCAGCATCACCCGCGAGGAGTTCATGAAGCGCGGCCCGCACCGCGGCGGTCCCGGCGGTCCCGGCGACCGGGCCGAACGCATGGAGGAGCGCCGTGCCGAGCTCTTCAAGTCGCTCGACAAGGACGGCAACGGCAGCCTCAGCCGCGAGGAGTTCATGGAGTTCCGCGGCGGCTGGACGAAGGGCCGGCACGGCGACCGCCGCGCCATGGCCCAGAGCCGGCGCGAGGAGGCCTTCAAGCGGCTCGACACCAACGGCGACGGGGTGATCGACCCGGCCGAGCGGGCCGCCCAGCGCGAGGCCGCCTTCGCCCGCATGGACCGCAACGGCGACGGGTTCGTCACCGCCGACGAGCTGCCGCGGCGCGGGCCGCGACCGGCCCGCTGAGCGCGGCCGCCGGACGGACGCACCGCAACCGGGGCGAGCCGCGATGACCTCCCTCGCCGGGACCCTGCCGGCCGTCCTGCCCTTCGGCGGGCGGTCCGGCTCGGCCGGGGAGGTCTATGCTCGGACGATGGTGGATGCGGGCGAGTCGGACGAGGAGTTGATGGCGCGCACCGGGCGCGGCGACCGTCTCGCCTATGCGCGCCTTCTCGACCGCCACCTCGCCCGCACCCACGCCGTCGCCCGTCGCTTCCTCGCCGACCCGGCCGAGGCGGAGGACGTGGCGCAGGAGGTGTTCCTGCGCGTCTGGACCCAGGCGCCGCGCTGGAGCCCCGACGGTGCCCGCCTCACCACCTGGCTCTACCGGATCACCATGAACCTGTGCATCGACCGCAAGCGCAAGGTCGTGCCGCTGCCGCTCGAGGCGGCGGGCGAGCCCGAGGACGCACGTCCCGGCGCCTTCGAGCAGCGCCATCAGGGCGAGGTGCAGGCGCATCTGGCCCGTGCGCTCGCGGCCCTGCCGGAGAACCAGCGCGCCGCCGTCGTGCTGAGCTATTTCGAGGGGCTCGGCAACGGCGAGACCGCGGCCATCCTCAACACTACGGTCGGCGCCGTCGAATCGCTGCTCGTCCGCGCCCGCCGCACGCTGCGCGAGCGCCTCGGGCCGCTGCTCGTCGGCGTGCTGGAGGAGGGATCATGACCGAAGAATCCCGTCGTCCGCCGCCCGCCGGCGCCACGCCGCCCGCCGGCGCCACGCCGACCGACCGCGACCGCCTCGACCGGGCGCTCGACCGGCTGATCCGGAGCGCGCCCGATCCGGCGCCGCCCGCCGATCTCGCCCGCCGCATCCTCGCCGCCACCGCGTCGGTGCCGCAGATGCCGCCGGCCCGCACGGCTGCCCGTCCGTCGATCGGGCTGCGTCCGCGCGCGCTCGCCGCGGCATTTGCCCTGGTCGCCGCGATCGGCTTCGCCGTCGGCTGGGCCGAGCCGCTGCTGATCGGTGAGGCCCAGGCGGTCGACGTCACCCCCTTCGTCCTGGGCTCCGACCTGGAGATCGATCTGTGAGCGACGTCCTTCCGGCCACGCCTGCCGCATCGCCGCCGCGCTGGCGCCGCTGGCTGCTGCCCGGCTGCCTGCTGGTGTCGCTTGCGGTCAACGTCTTCCTGGTCAGCGCGCTCGTCGGCCGCTACGCCCGCGACCATGGGCCGGGACCCGAGATGCTGGTCGGCTTCCGCGGGCTGACGGAGGGGTTGCCCGAATCCGCCCGCGACACGCTGCGCGAGAGCTTCCGCGCCCGCCGCGGCGAGATCGGGCGCGAACGGCGCGACCTGCGCGAGGCGCGGCGCCGGGTCGTCGACGCGCTCGCGGCCGAACCCTTCGACGCCGCGGCGGCACGGCAGGCCTTCGAGGGGCTGCGGGACGCCAACGGCGAACTCGCACGCATCGCCCAGGACGCGCTCATCGAGGCGGCCGGCCGCATGCCGGCGCAGGAGCGGCGCGAACTGCTGCAGCGCCGGGTGCGCCATCCGCGGCAGCCGGGCGAGGGGCCGCCACCGGGACCACCGGGCGGCGGCGCCGGCGGCCGCATCTGAGCGGCGTCGGGTTGCACGGCGCGCCGCCGGGCCTGTAGGGTCCGGCCGTCCGTCCCACTCCCGGAGCCGACATGGCCCTGTTCGGCGCCAAGACGCCGCTCGACCTCCTGCGCGACTATCGCAGGCGCCTCGTCACCGAGGTCTCGCCCGACGACCAGATGGTGCTGCGCTTCGACGACGCGACGATGGCGCGGATCGGCGAGAAGAGCTGGCAGGACCAGTATTTCCGGGTCGGCGAGGCGGCCCTGCGGACGGTCGTGCGGGCGATGGTCCTGGCCGAGAAGACCGACATCGCCTCGATCCTCGACCTGCCCTGCGGCCATGGCCGGGTGCTCCGGATGCTGCGCGCGGCCTTCCCGTCGGCGCGCATCGCCGCCTGCGACCTCGACCGCGGCGGGGTCGACTTCTGCGCCCGCACCTTCGGCGCGGTGCCGGTCTATTCCGAGGTCGAGCCGGCGGCGATCCCGCTCACCGAACAGTTCGAACTCATCTGGTGCGGCTCGCTGCTGACGCATGTCGACCGGCGCCGCTACGCCGCCTTCGTCGACTGGTTCGTCGACCGGCTGGCGCCCGAGGGGCTGCTCGTCTTCACCAACCACGGCCGCTGGTCGCTCGACTACCACCGCACCTACCCCTACATCGACGAGGATCGCTTCCAGGCGATCGCGGCCGAGGTGGCGAGCGACGGCTTCGGCTATCGCGACTATCCGCACCAGCCGGAATACGGCATCTCGATCGCGCTGCCGTCCTGGGTGGTGCGGCTGGTCGAGCGCCGGCGCGACGCGACCCTGCTCGCCTATCACGAGCGCGGCTGGGGCCATCACCAGGACGTGGTGGTGCTGTGGAAGAAGCCGATCGACGTTCCGCCCGGGCTGGAGCGGCCGCGGCCGGCGATCTACCGCGGACACCACGACAAGTTCGCGCCGGGGGCGCGGCCGGAAGGAGCCGGAGGAACGTGACGGAGGCGACCGCCGGACAGGAGCGGTGGGCCGGCCAAGCCGGGTTCCTGCTGGCGGCGGTCGGCGCCGCCGTCGGCCTGGGGAACATCTGGCGCTTCGCCTACATCGTCGGCGACAATGGCGGCGGCGCCTTCATTCTCGCCTATCTCGCGGCGCTTCTCGTCGTCGGCCTGCCGCTCCTGATGGCCGAACTCCTTGTCGGCCGGGAGGCGCGGGACGACGCCGCCAGTGCATTCCGGCGCCTGCGTCCCGGCGCCGGGGCAGCCGCCACGGGCTGGCTCGGAGTGACCGCGAGCGTCGTCATCCTCAGCTACTACGCCGTCATCACCGGCTGGGTCGCACGCTACATGGCCGGCTACTTGGCCGGCGGAGACATCCTGGCCGGCGCGGCGCCGCAGGCGGAGTTCGCGCGCTTCGTCGCCGGCCCCGTCGAGCCCATCCTGTGGCAGGCGGCCGTGCTCGTCGGCACCGCCGGCATCGTCTCGCTCGGCGTTGCGCGCGGTATCGAGGCCGCGAGCCGCCTCCTCATGCCGGTCTTCGCGCTCATCGTCGTGGCGCTCGCGATCTACGGGTTGAGCCTGCCCGGGGCCGGCGTGGCGCTCGCCTTCCTGTTCACGCCCGACTGGACGGCGATGGCGGAACCGCGGACCTGGATCGTCGCCATCGGCCAAGCGTTCTTTTCCATCGGGCTCGGCATGGGGGTGTTGGTCACCTACGGAAGCTACCTGCCGAGGTCGGTGTCCATCGTGCGCGCCGCCGGGTCGATCATCGTCGGCGACACCCTGATCGCCCTGGTGGCGGGAATCATGATTTTCTCGCCGCTGTTCACCTTCGGACTGAACCCGGCTCACGGCCCGGCCCTGGCATTCGTCGTCCTGCCCGAAGTGTTCTCCGGCATCGCCTTCGGCGGCGTGCTGGGCGCGGCCTTCTTCCTGCTGCTGCTGCTCGCCGCGCTGACGTCCGCCGTGGCGCTGATGGAGGTGCCCGTCGCCGTCCTGATGACGCGCTTCGGCCGATCGCGGCGCGAGGCGTCGATGTTGGCGGCGATCGGCGTCTTCGTGCTCGGCCTGCCGTCGGCGCTCGGATATGGGCCGCTCGGCGACGCGCTCCGGCTTCCGGCGCCGGTCCTCGACCTTGTCGACCACCTGGCTTCGGAGGTGCTGCTGCCGATCAGCGGGATGGCGATCGCGCTCTTCGTCGGCTGGCGCTGGCAGGCGGCCGGCACCCACCTGACGAGCGCGCCTGGGCGCTTCGCCTGGCTCTGGGTGCTGCGCCTGCTGGTGCCGTCGGCGATCGCCGTCCTGATGCTCGCCGGGCTGCTCGGCGGCTGACCCAGCCGTCAGCGACCCGCCTTGCGGATGACCAGAGGCTGGTCCGCCGTCTCCGGCAGGAAGAGGAAGTGGGCGGCCAGTTCCGGCTGCGGCACGAAGGATGAGGCCTTGGCATCGCGCAAGGCGGTCAGCCGGGCCGCCTCCGCCGCATTGCCCTGCCTAGCCTCCATCATGCTCCAGTAGTGGTAGGCGGTGACGCCGTGGGCGTCGCTCCGGACGGCGTTCCGGAAGTCGGCGGCGGCCTCCTTGACCATGCCGAGCCGCCACAGCGCGATGCCGCGGGTGACGAGCGCCGCCGCCATCACGTCGGGGTGGACGCCGCGCTGCGCCAGGACGCCGTTGACGACGGCGACCGCCTCGGCATGGCGTCCCTGCCGGACATGCAGGAAGGCGAGATTGGCCTCGTCGCGATGCAGCTTGGGGGCGAGGACGCTGGCCCGGACGAAGGCGCGCTCGGCCGTCTCCGGCTCGCCGGCGATCAGCGCGACGATGCCGGCGAGATTCTCGAACAGTGCCAGTTCGTCGGTGGAGACGGCGCCGAGCGCGGGGTCGCGCTGCTCGTCGATCACTTCCCGGAGCAGCCGCTGCGCGGCGGCGTCGTCCGCCCGGTCGATGATGAGGTGCATGGCATAGTCGTAGGGCCCGACGGCGCGGACGAAGCGGCCCGCGCCTTCCTCGATGAGGTCGAGATAGGCGGCGATCGGCTTCTCGACGTCGATGAGGAGCGGGCGTTTGCGATGGTCGTAGCCGGCGACGACCAGGCGGGCCTGCTTGTCGCGGCTCTGCAGGCTGACATGCAGTTCGATCGGGGTCATGCCGATCGCCTTCTGGGCGGCGACGCGGATCGGCTCGACCTTGAGGTAGGTGCCGATCGCCTCGATCAGCGTCTGCTGCCGCGAGGACCGCACCCGCGGGGCGCTGATGATCGTCGGATGCCGCGTCATGCGGGCGACGTGGTACTCGAAGAGCGTCTCGGCGGTGACGTCGTCGACGCCCGCCGACTTCAGTTCCGACGACACCGACATGTCGAGATAGACCGTGTCACCGCTGACGATCGCGTCGCCGGCAATGAGGCCGAACGCGGCCATGAGCATGAAGCCGAGCGTCGTGAGATCCATTCCTGCGCCCCCCATGCCGGCTGCTCCGGCAACGCCGGACGACGATAGCATGGGCGTCGCGGCCGCTCCATCGACCCGCGACCGCGCCCGACCGGCGGGCGCGCCGCTACTGGCCCGTGGCCGCGGGGCGCTCCGCCGTGGCGACGAGGAAACCGTCCGACGGCTGGACGCGGACCGCGAAGGGCACCCGGTCGACGGCGACGCAGGCGGCGACGTCGGCATCGTCCAGGCGCTGCCCGTCGGCGCGCAGCGCCATGGTGGCGACGATGCGGGCGAGGGCGTCCCGGTCGGGGGTGCGGCCGGCGAGCCGCGAGCGCAGGTAGAGCGCGCAGAGTTCGTCCTCGTCGGCGCGCTCGCGGTCGTGGTCGCCCATGGCGACGAGCGCGACCGGCACCCGCCCGAGCGCCCGGATCGCCTGTACCGTCGCCTCGGCGGAGACGAGGGCGCCGGCATAGATGTGCCGCGCCCCGGCCGCCGCGACCACCCCGCGGGTGCCGTTCGAGGTGGTCTGGATCAGCGTCTCGCCGTCGAAGCGCAGGCCCGCGATCTCGGCCGGCGAGTTGCCGAAATCGAAGCCGGGCGGGCGCAGGCCGCCGCGCTCGCCCATGCAGCGGCTGCCGACGCCGCGGGCGCGGAGCGCCAGCGCCGCGTCGAGGTCGTCGACCATGACGATCCGCCGCGCCCCGTTGGCGAGCGCGATCGCCGCCGTGGTGAAGGCGCGGAAGACGTCGATGACGACGGCGACGCCGGTCGCCGCGCGGGCGGCCGCGGCGAAGGACCCGACGGTGACTTCGGTCATGGGGGCGGGCCTGCTCCTCCGTCCGGTGCCGGGCTCAGTGGGAGAGGAGGACCGGCATGCGCAGCGCCTTCAGGATGCCACTGGTCGCGCCGCCGAGCACGAAGTCCCGCATCCGGGAATGCCCGAAGGCCCCCATCACCAACAGGCCGGCGCCGATCTCGGCCCCGTGGTCCTGCAGCACGGTGGCGATCGGGCGCCCCTGGCTGCGCAGTCGCGACACCGTCGCCGTGATGCCGTGCCGCGCCAGGTGCTCGGCCAGGCGCTCGCCGGCATCGGTCTCGGCGAGCGCCTTCTCGTCGGTCACCGCGGCGATCACGACCCGGCTCGCCCGCGCGAGGAAGGGGCCGGCATCGGTCACGGCGCGCGCGGCGACGCGGCTGCCGTCCCAGGCTACGAGGACGGTGTCCGGCTCGGCCACCGGCCGCTCTTCCGGAACCAGCAGCACCGGCTTGCCCGAGCCGAAGACGGCCGCCTCGGCCGTCGCCTGGGGCCACGCGTCGCGCGTCCCGAGGCCGACCAGGACGAGATCGTGGTAGCGCGCGAGGCGGGTGACGATCTCGCTCGCCGCCACCGGGAAGCAGTCCAGGCGGGTGATGCGGAGCGCCACGCCGTGCGCGCCGGCCTGCCGCTCGAGGGCGTCGACGACGGCGGTGCCGCGCTGCCGCGCCTTCTCCTTGGCGTCGCCGATCAGCGCCGGGATGTCGATCAGCAGGTTGCCGAGTGGGCTCGACAGCGGCGGGAAGTCGGCATTCAGGACCAGCGCGTGGAGGTCGGCCTTCGACCGGCGGGCGACGGCGACGGCATGATCGGCCAGGGTCGCGGCATTGCCGTCGAGATGGGTGTGGATGGGAACCAGGATCTGGACTGCCATGCGATCGATCTCCTCCCCGTTGCGGTGCTCGCGCGCCCGTTCGCCCGCCCGGACTATGTCGCCTGGATAGAATTGGCCCGAGTTAAATTTCCGAAACGCGCCGCCGGTCCCACGGCGGCGGCCGCTACCGCGTTGGCGCAAGGCGGCGGTAGAGGTCGAGCGTCTCGCCGACCACGACCGCCTCGCTGAAGGCCGTCTCGACCAGGCGGCGGGCCTGCCGCCCCATGCGGCGGCGCCAGTCGGGCTCGCGGGCGAAGCGCACCAGCGCGTCGGCCAGGCCGGCCACGTCCTGGTAGCGGACCCGCAGCCCGGTCTCGTCCGGGAGCGCCACCTCGCGGTTGCCGGCGACATCGGTGGCGAGCAGCGGCCGCTGGCAGGCGGCGGCCTCGAGCAGGGCCTTGGGCAGGCCCTCGCCGGAGGAGGGGAGGGCCGCGACATGGGCCGCCGCCCAGACCTTGCGCACGTCGGTCTGGAAGCCCCACCAGTCGACCAGCCCCTCCGCCGCCCAGGCCCGCAGTTCGGCCTCGGTGATCGCCGTCGGGTTGCCCCGGTCGGGGGCGCCCGCCAGCACGACCCGGACCGGGGTGCCGGCGCGGGTCGCCCGCCGCGCCGCCTCGACGAGGTCGCCGATGCCCTTCTCGTGGATCATCCGGGCCGCCATGGCGACGGTGAACGGGCCCTCGGGTTCCGGCAGCGGCGCGAAATGGTCGAGATCGATGCCGGCGCCGCGGATGATCGCGACGCGGTCGTGGCGCAGCACCCCCGCCCGCCGCAGCGTCGCCCGGTCGTCCTCGTTCTGGAGATGGACATGGACGTTGGGCCGGTTCAGCGCCCAGCGCAGCAGCAGCCCGACCGGCGGCCGCAGCAGGCGGGCCGCCGGCCGCTGCGAGGCGTAGACGAAGCCGAGGCCGTCGAGCGCGTTGATGACGGCGGGCACGCCTGCCCGGCGCGCCGCCCAGGTGCCGTAGACGACCGGCTTGATCGCGACCTGGTGGACGATCGCCGGGCGCTCGCGGCGGTAGATCGCGGTCAGGTCGGCGACGGCGGCCAACTCGGCGAGCGGATCGACCGAGGTGCGGCGGAGCTTGATCGGCACCAGTTCGAAGCCCTCGCCGCGGATGCGGTCGCCATGCTCGGCCTCGCGCGTCGCGACGACGACGCGGAAGCCGGCGTCGCGGGCGGCGCGGGCGATCGGGGTCCGGTGCGACCAGAAGAACCAGTCCTCGGTCACGAGATAGAGCAGGGTCGGTCGGCTCATCGGCGCTCCATGGCCTCGCGCAGGATGCGCACCTGGTGGGGCGCCCAGGCGGCCAGCGAATAGTGGACGGCGGCGCGCTCGCGCCCGGCCGCGCCCATGCGCCGGCGCAAGTCCGGATCGCGGGCGAGCGCCAGCAGGGTCTCGCTCCACGCCTCCGGGGTCGCCGGCAGGAAGCCGGTGCGGCCCTCGGCGACGATCGTGCCGTTGACGCCGACCGGCGAGGCGACGGCCGGCCGGCCGGCCGCCATGTACTGGATCAGCTTGTAGCCGCACTTGCCGCGCTCGAAGGGCGTGTCCGGCAGGGGCATGATGCCGATGTCCATGTCGGCGAGGTCGGCGGCCTCGCGCGCCTCGTCCCAGGGCCGCACCTCGCCCGGCAGGCCGCCCAGGGCGGCGGCCCCGCCGGCGCCGACCAGCAGCAGGCGGGCGCCCGTCTCGCGGCAGGCGGCGGCGAGGGCGGGCCGCACCGGGTCGAGGTAGCGCAGGTTGGCGGGCGTGCCGATCCAGCCGATGGTGGGCGGCCGGCCGGGCGCCGGCGCCTGCGGGCGGACGGCCTCGGTGTCGACGACCGTCGGCACGATCTCGACGCGGGTCGCGCCGGCCGCCCGCGCATGCTCGGCGATGTAGCCGTTGCCGGCGACGACGGTGGTCGCGGTCCGCATCACCGCGGCGATCTTGCCGCCGAGCAGCCGGCGCACGATCGCCCGCGGGTGCTGGTCGTAGCGATGGAACCAGGCGTCGTCGTAGTCGACGACCATCGGCACCCGCAGCAGCCGCAGCCAGGATTCCGCGACGGCCGGCAGCCATGGCAGGATCTCCTTCTCGACCCAGACGAGGTCCCAGCGGCCGGCGGTCGCCAGATGGGCCAGCCGCCGTCCATAGGCGGCGAGGATCGCCCCCGGGCGCAGCGGGCGCCCGTCGTGGAGGCGCCGCAGATAGTCGTCCCCCAGCAGCGCTTCGGCGCGCACCCGGATGCCGGCGGCGGCGAGGGCGGGCAGGAAGATCCGGTGCCGCTGGCGGCTAGTGGCGCCCAGCCGACCGTATCGGGCGAGGAGCAAGACCCGCATCGAGGAGGTCGGTGGACGGGGTGTTGAGGATGCGCGGCAGGTCGCCATAGAGGAGCTGGTAGGCGCGGAGCGTGTCCGTGACCACGCTGGGCGACCCGCGCAGGAGCGCCAGGAGCAGCCGCGACAGCGGTTCGACCAGAATGGTGACCGCGGTCAGCGCCGCCGCCCGGCCCCAGCCGAAATGCTTGCGCGCGTAGATGATGCGGCTGCGCAGGCAGTAGAAGATGCGTTCGGGCTTCACCTGCTCGGAGGTGCCGCCGCCCTTGTGGTAGGCGACCGCCTCGGCCAGGAAGAAGCAGGGCCGGCCGCTCGCCTGGGCCCGCCAGGCGAAGTCGACGTCCTCGAAATAGAGGAAGAAGCGCTCGTCGAAGCCGCCGAGCTGCTCGAACAGCGCCCGCGGCATCAGGAAGAAGGCGCCCATCACCTGGTCGACCGTCCGGCTGTCGCGATGGTCCCACTCCTCCATCAGGTGGCCGTGGAAGAGCGCCGGCAGGACCCGGTCGAGCCCCAGCACCTTGTGGACGAAGTGCCGCACCTTCGGGAAGCGGGCGCAGCTGCGATGGGTCCGGCCCTCGGCGTCGACGAGGCGCACGCCGAGGATGCCGATCGCCGGATGGTCGGCGAGGTGGGCGACCGAGCGGGCGAGCGTGTCGGGCTCGAGCCGCGTGTCGGGGTTGAGCAGCAGCAGGAAGCGCGAATCGCCCATCGCGGTCGCGCGGTTGCAGGCGGCGCCGAAGCCGAGGTTGGCGCCGTTGCGCAGGATCGCCAGCGGCAGGCCGACATCGTCCAGACGGTCGAGCGATCCGTCGACCGAGCCGTTGTCGGAAACGATGACGCGGCCGATATGGTAGCGGCCCGGGTTCGAGCGCGCGATCGACTCCAGGCACTGGCGGAGCTGCCCGCCCGAGTTCCAGTTGACGATGACGATGTCGAGGCTAGGGACCATCCGGCTCATGTCCATTCCCCGGACCTAATAGACCCGCGGGGTGTGCGGTGCAACCGGGCGCGGGACGGCCGTTCCCGGCGGCAGCGCCCGGCTTGACGGAGCCGCCGCCGGGCGGGATCGTCCGGCCACCCGGTCCCCCGCCGGCCCCCAGGAGAACCATCGATGCTCTTCCCCGCTCCGCTTCCCGCCGCCGACTCCCTGCGCGCCGCCCTGCGCCGGGCCACCCGGGCCGACGAGACGGCGGTGGTCGAGGGACTGCTGGCGGCGGCGACCCTGTCGTCCGACGCCCGCGACCGGGTGGCGATGCAGGCGCGCCGGCTGGTCGAGGCGGTGCGCGGCGGCCGCAGCGGCAAGGGCGGGCTCGACGCCTTCCTCCACGAATACGAGCTGTCGAGCCAGGAGGGCATCGTCCTGATGTGCCTCGCCGAGGCGCTGCTGCGGATTCCCGATTCGGAGACGGTCGACCGGCTGATCCGCGACAAGATCGGCCGCGCCGACTGGCAGCGCCACCTCGGCGCCAGCGACTCGACCTTCGTCAACGCCTCGACCTGGGCCCTGATGCTGACCGGCCGGCTGGTGCGCAGCGACGAGCGGCCGGGCTATGCCGGCGCCCTCCGGCGGCTGGTCGGCCGCGCCGGCGAGCCGGTCATCCGCGAGGCGGTGACGGCCGCCATGCGCATCCTCGGCCGCCAGTTCGTGATGGGCCGCACCATCGCCGAGGCGCTGGCCCGGGCGCGCCCGGCCGAGCAGGCGGGCTACCGCCATTCCTACGACATGCTGGGGGAGGCGGCGCGGACGGCGGCCGACGCCGAGCGCTATTTCCGCGCCTACGAGGCGGCGATCGCCGCCATCGGCGCCGAGGCCAGGGGCCGCGGCCCGATCGAGGCGCCCGGCATCTCGATCAAGCTGTCGGCGCTGCATCCGCGCTTCGAGTTCGCCCAGGCCGCCCGCGTCCATGGCGAACTCACGCCGCGGGTCGCCGAACTCGCGCGCCAGGCGAAGGCGGTCGGCATCGGCTTCACCGTCGATGCCGAGGAGGCGGACCGGCTCGACCTCTCCCTCGACGTCATCGAGGGGGTGGCGGCGGACCCGTCGCTCGCCGGCTGGGACGGGTTCGGGCTGGCGGTGCAGGCCTACCAGAAGCGGGCGCTGCCGCTCCTCGACTGGCTCGCCGACCTTGCGCGGCGGTCGCGCCGGCGGCTGATGGTGCGCCTCGTCAAGGGCGCCTACTGGGACAGCGAGATCAAGCGCAGCCAGGAGCGCGGGCTGGCGGGATACCCGGTCTTCACCCGCAAGGTCGCGACCGACGTCTCCTACATCGCCTGCGCCCGCCGCCTGCTCGCCGACGGCTCGGCCTTCTATCCGCAGTTCGCCACCCACAATGCCCATACCGTCGCGACCGTGCTGGAACTTGCCGGCAACCGCCGGGACTGGGAGTTCCAGCGCCTGCACGGCATGGGCGAGGCGCTCTATGGCGAAGTCGTCGGCCGGGACAAGCTCGACCGCCCGGCGCGCGTCTACGCGCCCGTGGGCAGCCACGAGGACCTGCTGGCCTACCTCGTCCGCCGGCTGCTGGAGAACGGCGCCAACACCTCCTTCGTCAACCGGCTGGTCGACGAGAAGGCGCCGATCGAGGAGATCGTGGCCGACCCCGTCGTCCGCCTCGGGCGTCTCGCCGTCAAGCCGCACCCGGGCATCCCGCAGCCGGCCGACCTCTACGGGGCGGAGCGGCGGAACAGCGCCGGCATCGACTTGGCCAATCCCGTCGCCACCCAGGCGCTGGCCGATGCGATGGCCGCGGCTCTCCGCCAGCCCGCCGCCGCCCTGCCGCTGGTCGGCGGCCGCCCGGCTGACGGCGCGGCGCGGCCGGTCGCCAGCCCGGCCGACCGCACGGTTCAAGTCGGCACCGTCGTCGAGGCGACGGGGGAGGTCGTCGACCAGGCGATCGCCCGGGCGGCGCGCGCCGCGCCCGACTGGGATGCGCTGCCGGTCGAGGAGCGGGCGGCCGTGCTCGACCGGGCGGCCGCGCTCTACGAGGCCGAGGGGCCGCGCCTGATGGCGCTCGTCGTGCGCGAGGGCGGCCGGACGGTGCCGGACGCCCTCTCGGAACTGCGCGAGGCGGTCGACTTCCTGCGCTACTACGCCGCCCGCGCGCGCGAGGATTTCCGGCCGCGCCGGCTGCCGGGCCCGACCGGCGAGCGCAACGAACTCCGGCTCGCCGGCCGCGGCACCTTCGCCTGCATCAGCCCCTGGAACTTCCCCCTCGCCATCTTCACCGGCCAGATCGCGGCGGCGCTGGCCGCCGGCAATTCCGTCCTGGCCAAGCCCGCCGAGCAGACCCCGCTGGTCGGCTCGGCTGCGGTCGGCCTGCTGCACCGCGCCGGGGTACCGGGCGACGTGCTGCAGTTCCTGCCGGGCGACGGCGCCACGGTCGGGGCCCGGCTGGTCGCCGATCCGCGCGTCTCGGGCATCGCCTTCACCGGCTCGACCGAGACGGCGCGGGCGATCAACCGCGTGCTCGCCGACCGGCCGGGCCCGATCGCCCCCTTCATCGCCGAGACCGGCGGCCAGAACGCCCTCATCGTCGATTCCTCGGCCCTGCCCGAGCAGGTGGTGCAGGACGTGCTGACGTCCGCCTTCAACAGCGCCGGCCAGCGCTGCTCGGCCCTGCGCGTCCTCTTCGTCCAGGACGACGCGGCCGACCGCACGCTTGCCATGCTGAAGGGCGCCATGGCCGAACTCCGCATCGGCGACCCGGCCCTGCTCGCGACCGACGTCGGCCCGGTCATCGACGCCGACGCCCAGGCGATGCTGCAGCGCCATGCCGAGCGGATGCGGCGCGAGGGCAAGGCGCTGGTCGAGATGGCGCTGCCCGCCGGCACCGAGCGCGGCACCTTCTTCGCCCCCGCCGCCTACGAGATCGATTCCCTGTCGCGGCTGGAGGGGGAGGTGTTCGGCCCGATCCTGCACGTCGTCCGCTGGCAGGCCGGCCGCCTCGACCAAGTGCTGGACGCCATCCGGGCCACCGGCTACGGCCTGACGCTCGGCATCCACAGCCGCATCGACGAGACGGTCCGCCACGTCACCCAGCGCCTGGGCGTCGGCAACACCTACGTCAACCGCAACATGGTCGGCGCCGTGGTCGGCGTGCAGCCCTTCGGCGGCGAGGGCCTGTCCGGCACCGGCCCCAAGGCCGGCGGCCCGCACTACCTCCTGCGCTTCGCCACGGAACGCACGCTCTCGGTCGACACCACCGCGGCGGGCGGCAACGCCTCGCTGCTGTCGCTGGCCGAGGGGGACGGGTGACGGATCGTCCCTACAGCAGACCCTGCCGGCGCCGCGCGCGGGGGGCGACGGAGCGTCCGGTGCCGGATCGCCTCCCGCATCAGGTCGCTGGCGGAGCCGCACTCGCCCGTCGCCATGGCTTCGCGCATCGTCGCGACCAACTCGCGCGTCCGGACGACGCCGGTCTTCTCCCTTCCGCCGATACGGCAGGAAACGCTCCTGCCGAGGCAAGGACGCTGACCTCGGCTCAGCGATCCGCCTCCACCATCGCCTCCAGGAACGGCGGCAGCGGGCGGTCGACGGAGAGGAGGTAGCGGCCCATGGCCGCCGCGACGCGGCGTACGGCCGGGCGGTCGGCCATGCGGGCGCGCCAGGCGAGCAGCGCGGGGGTGGCCTCGGTCATGGGCGCGCCCATGCGGGCACCGAAGAGCTGGGCCATGAAGAAGGCGATGTCGGCATAGGTGTAGGGGCCGGCCAGCCACTCGCTCGTTCCGAGCGTCGCCTCCAGGCGCCGGTAGAAGGCCGCACAGGCGTCGCGCGCGGCGACGGCCGCCGGCTCGTGGGGAACCGACTGCAGCCCCATCAGGCGGATCACCGGCGGGAAGTAGACCTCGTCCGACAGGTGCTCGATCTGGCGCGCCCGGGCGCGGGCGACCGCGCCCGCCGGCCACAGCGGCGGGGCCGGCCAGCGATCCTCCAGATATTCGAAGATCTGCGTCGAATCGAAGAGTTCGACCCCGTCGTCGACCAGCACGGGCACCTGGCGCTTGGGGTTGATGCGCGCGACCTCGGAGTGCTTCGGCTCGTAGAGCCGCTCCATGTCGAACGGCACCATGACGAGTTCGAAGGGCACGCCCTTCTCGTGCAGGGCGATCTCGGCCTTGGCGCCGAACATGCTGAGCGGACCGGAATAGAGGCGGGGCGGCATCGTCGAACTCCTCATGGGTGTTCATGATATGTTCCATTCCGACTCATGTCGGGCAAGCGCAGGTCGTTGCCGACAAGATTGCAACTCACTCGCAATATCGTTTAGAGTCGCCGTTCGAGCCCGAGCGCGGAGCGAGCAGGATGGCGACGACCAAACCGATTCCGACGGCGAAAGCGGCTCCCGGGCCGGCGGTCGAGACGCTGACCCCGGGCGAACGGCTGCTGCTCTGGTCATTCCGCGCCTGGGTCGCCGGCGCCGGCCACCGGCCGCTGGTGCTGCGCGAGTTCGGGCGGACCTTCCCCGCCGACGATGCCGGCCCGGCGATCCGCGCCCTCGACCGCTCGGTCGCCGCCATCGCCGGCCATGCACGGCGCACCATCGTCCACCACCCGGTCTGCGGCCAGCAGGCGAGCCCGGACGAGCAGGTCATCCTGGCGCTCTTCGCCGCCGTCCAGGCCGAGCGGGTGGAACTGGCGGTGCGCCTCGCCCGCTGGCTGGTGCGGCCGGCCGGCGTCACGCCGCTGGTGACCGCCGCCGCGGCGCTCGCCTTCGCGATGACCGAGAACGACCTCGACCTGCCCCTGCGGCCGGCACCACGTCCGGAGCGGGCTGGGCACGCGCGCGTCGCCGCCCTGCTGCCGCCCTGACGACCACTCCGCCACCAGGTGCGGCACGAAGACGCCGGTCTCGTCGCGGATGATCGGGCCGCGATCCTCCAGCACCCCGATCCCTTCCGCCCGCTCGCCGCCGATCACCCAGGCGTCGACCGTCGCGCAGGCCGGCCCGCCGCCGCGCACGAAGGCCGGGAGATAGTGCAGCGCCTGACCACCCGACCCTCGGCGGAGAGCACCAGCCTCGATGGCGGCTCCAGCACCTGCGGCGCGGCCGGGCCGGACGCAGTTCGCATTCGACCTCCCGCGGCTCGCAGCGGTGGCAGGCGTCCTCGGCCCAGTCGGTGTGGTGGGCGAAGCCCGGGCGCTGCCCCGTCCCGGTCAGTCCCGTCCCGGTCAGTCCCGTCCCGGGCGTCCGGGGACGGCGCGGCGCCTCACGGGTCGGGCGCGGGCAGCGGCCGGAGATCGGAGGGGCGCAGCGTGTCGCCGAGCTGGCCGAAGCCGCCGCGGGCCAGCGTCGGGCGCTGGGCCGCGGGGGAACGGGGCGGGGCGGGCGGCGTCGGCAGCGGCTCGGCCGCCGCCCCGGCACGGCGCCGGAACGGCGTCCCGGCCATGGCGACGAGGGCGACCTGCGGCGATCGCATCATGGCGGGGACGGCCGGTCGGCGCCGGTCAGGTCGGGACCACCGTCTCCTGGAATGCCGGCAGCGCGCCCAACCGGGCCGCCAGCGCCTCCAGCTTCGGATAGGCCCCGGCCGGCAGCAGGTCCGGCGCCATCGTCCGCAGGAAGTCGACCAGCACGGCGGCCGAGACGTCGGCCTGGGTCATCGACGGCCCGGCGAGCCACGGCTGGCCGTCGATCGCCTCCAGCGCGGCGAGGCCGCCGGCGACCTGGCTCTTCAGGTTGTCGATCCAGGGCTGGTGCTGGCGCTCGGCCGGGCGGCGCTTCGTCTCGTAGACGTAGCCGACCGCCTTCTCCATCGTGCCGACCGCGATCGCGACCCGGTTCAGCACCCGCCGCCGTTCCGGACCCGCCGGCGGTACCAGGGCCCGGGCCGGGCCGGCCGTCTCGTCGAGATGGTCGAGGATCGCCGCGGAATCGATCAGGCTCTCGCCGTCGTCGAGGATCAGCACCGGGACCCGCCCGACCGGGTTCAGCTTCCGGATCGCGTCCATGTCGGTCATGGTCGACAGCGGGCGGTGCTCGAACGCCATGCCGTAGAGCTTGAGCGTGATCGCGGTGCGCCGCACGAAGGGCGAGAGGTAGCGGCCGACGAGGATCATCAGGAGGGGCTCCGTCAGGACTGGCGGGGAACGAAGAGGGCGTCGACCGCCACCACCCCCTGGCCCGCGGGACGGACCAGGATCGGGTTCACGTCGATCGAATCGATGCGGTCGGCATTGGCGGCGGCGAAGACCGAGAGGCGCGCCAGCGCGTCGGCCAGCGCCGCGACGTCGGCCCTGGGCTTGCCGCGCGCCCCGTCGAGCAGCGGGAAGCCCTTGACCTCGCGGATCATCTCGGCGGCCTCGGCGGCCGAGAACGGGGCGACGCGCAGGGTCACGTCCTTCAGCACCTCGACGAAGATGCCGCCGAGGCCGAACAGCACCACCGGCCCGAAGGCGGGGTCGACGGTGACGCCCATGATGCATTCGACGCCGTCGGCGATCATCGGGCTGACCAGCGCGCCCTCGATGCGGGCCTGCGGCCGGGCGGCGGCGACGCGCGCCGTCATCGCAGTGAAGGCGGCGGCGACCGCGTCGGGATCGGCGAGGCCGATGGCGACGCCGCCGACCTCGGTCTTGTGCAGGATGTCGGGCGACGAGATCTTGAGCACGACCGGGCCGGCGAAGGCGCGGGCGGCGGCCGCGGCCTCCGCGGCGGAGCGGGCGAGCCGGTCCTCCACGGTGGGAATGCCGGCGGCCGCCAGGATGCGCTTGGCCTCGCGCTCGTCGACCATGCCGGCCGGGGCGGGAAGGGCGCCCGCGGGCAGCGCCGGCGGCGCCGCGCGCGGCGGCCGGGCGAAGGCCTCGCCGAAGCTGCAGAGCGCGGCCAGCGCCTTCACCGCGCGATGCGGGTCCTCGAAGACGAGGTAGCCGTCGGCCTCGTATTCCCTGGTCATCTCGGGCGTCGAGATCATGCACATGACCTGCAGCCGCCCGGGGAACTTGCGCGCCGCCTCCTGCATCGCCGGCCGGAGGCGGGCATTGATGACCTTGGAGCGCGGCACCGAGGTGAAGAAGTTGACGATCAGGTCGTAGCCGCCCTCCGCCAGCATCGTCTCGACGTTCTTGGTCACCAGGCTCATGTCGTTGAACGCCTGGGCGGTGATGTCGACCGGGTTGCGCACGGCGGCGAAGGGCAGGATCTCCTTCAGCCGCCGCTGGGCGTCGGCCGGCATCGGCGGCACCTCGAGCCCGGCCGCCGTCGCCGCGTCGGCGAGCACGACGCCGCCGCCGCCCGAGATGGTGACGATGCCGAGCTTGCGGCCCGTGGGGAAGGTGCGCTTGGTGCAGGCGTACGCGACATCCAGCATTTCCTCGGTGGTCTCGACCCGGAGCGCGCCGTAGCGGCGGAAGACGCTGTCGTAGACCCGGTCGGCGCCGGCCAGCGAGGCGGTGTGGGACTGGGCGGCCGCGGCGCCGACGGCCGAGCGGCCGACCTTCATCACGACCACCGGCTTGCGCCGGTCGTGCGCGTACTGCAGCGCCGCCGTCAGGCGCGCGGCGTCGACCACGCCCTCGATGTAGCAGCCGATGACGTCGACGTCGGGCTGGTCGGCGAGGAAGGCGATGCAGTCCGCCACCTGCACGTCGCATTCGTTGCCGGTGGTCATCCAGTAGGTGGTGCCGAGCCCCTTCTCGCGTGCCAGCGTCGCCATGTGGCTGCCATAGGCGCCGGACTGGCTGACGATGGCGATCCCGCCCTCGTGCGGGAAGCCGCCCAGGTCGAAGGACGCGGTGAAGGTGCAATAGTGGCCGATGGCGGCATTGAAGACGCCGAGGCAGTTCGGCCCGGCGATGCGCATGCCGCTCTCGCGCGCGATCTCGCCGAGGCGCGCCTGCATCGCCGGTCCGTCGCCGTCCTCCATCTCGGCGAAGCCGGACGAGAAGATGACCATGGCGCGCGCGCCCTTGGCGGCCGCCTGCTCGGCCGTCGCGACGACGGCGGCGGCCGGAATCGCGACCAGCACCAGGTCCGGCGCCTCGGGCAGGCTGGCGAGGTCGGGATAGGCCTTCAGCCCCTGGATCTCGTCGCGGTTCGGGTTGATCGGATAGATGGCGCCCGGAAAGCCGTTCTCCCGGTAGTAGCGCAGGGGCCGGCCGCCGATCCGCGTCGGGTCGTTGCTGGCGCCGACGATCGCCACCGAACGCGGCCGCAGCATCGCCGTCAGCGAGGCGGGGTCGAGAAGCGGCGTGGCCGGGGCGGCGGGTCGGGCGTCGGACAAGCGCATCCTCCTGGAACGGGCCGGGGATCTCGGACGGTCCCCCTTGGGCGAGGGCTCCATTCGTAGCGGCCGCCGCCGTCCGCGACAATCCGCCCCCGTGCCGCGGTCGGGTTTGAACAACCCCGCGCCACAATCGTTGTCCATGGTGGGTGGAGGCGGATGTTCGAACCGCGGGGCCGGTCGATGCGACGGACTGCGGGAAACCATGGGGGCGACGCTGGAGTCGCTGATGAAGACGGTTCGTGACTATCCGGGCAGCGCCGACGGCGCCGTCACCCGGTTCCTGCTGCTGCTGATCGCCGTCGGCGCATCGCTGATGCTGCTCGGCGGCGCGCTGGTGCCGACCGGCGAGGCCGACGGCGGCGCCCTCGGGCTGGAGGCCATCTCCGCCTCGGTCGAGCGCCTGAGGGCGTTCCTCGGCGGCTAGCCTCCGGGCGGGACCTCGCCGGACGCGGCCCGGCGGCGCAGTTCGCGCCGCACGATCTTGCCGGTCGCCGTCATCGGCAGGGCATCGACGAAGGCGATCCGCCGCGGATACTCATGCGCGGCGAGGCGCCCGCGCACCCACCCGCGGATCTCCTCGGCCAGTGCGTCCGAGCCGGCGTGGCCGGGCTTGAGGACGATCCAGGCCATCACCGCCTCGGTCCGGACGGCATCCGGTACGCCGACGACGGCCGCCATCGCCACCGCCGGGTGACCGAGCAGGCAGTCCTCGACCTCGCCCGGGCCGATGCGGTAGCCGGCGGAGGTGATGACGTCGTCGTCGCGGCCGACATAGTGCAGCCAGCCGTCGGCATCGGCCCGGCCGAGATCGCCCGTCAGCAGCCAGTCGCCGGCGAACTTGGCCGCGGTCGCGGCGGCGTTGTTCCAGTAGCCGAGGAACATCACCGGATCCGGCCGGCGGATGGCAATGTTGCCGGTCGCGCCCACCGGCAGCGGGCTGCCCTCGCCGTCGACGATGGCGACAACGTGGCCCGGCACCGGCCGGCCCATCGAGCCGGGACGCACCGGAAACAGGCCGGCGCTGTTGGCGACGACGAGGTTGCATTCCGTCTGGCCGTAGAATTCGTTGACGGTGACGCCCAGGGTGGCGCGGCCCCAGTCCAGCAGTTCCGCGCCCAGCGTCTCCCCGCCCGAGCCGACCGAGCGCAGCCGGAACCCGGCCGGCGGCTTCGCGCCCGACTGGCGCAGCAGCTTGAGCGCCGTCGGTGGAAAGAAGACGTTGCGGACGTCGTGCCGCGCCATCAGCGCGAGCGCCGCCTCGGGGTCGAACTTGCGGGCGCGGTGGGCCACGACCGGCACGCCGTGGTGCCACGCCGGCAGCAGCACGTCGAGCAGCCCGCCGATCCAGGCCCAGTCGGCGGGGGTCCAGAACCGGTCGCCGGCCCGCGGGAAGAAGTCGTGCGGCAGCTCGACCCCGGGCAGGTGGCCGAGCAGGACGCGATGGGCGTGCAGGGCCCCCTTGGGCGGCCCGGTCGTGCCCGAGGTGTAGATGATGAGCGCCGGATCGTCGGCGGCGGTGTCGACCGCGGCGAAGCGGTCGGCGGCCCGCTCGAGCAGCGGCCAGAAGGCGAGGTCGCCACCGTCGATGGTGACGATGTGGGCGAGCGCCGGCAGCCGGTCGCGCAGCGGCGCCAGCTTGGCGGCGTTCTCGAGGTCGGTGACGACGAGGCGCGTGCCCGAATCGGCGAGGCGATATTCCAGCGCTTCCGGCCCGAAGAGGGTGAAGAGCGGGACCGCGATCAGCCCCGCCTTGTAGGCCGCGACGTGGGCCAGCGCCGTCTCCGGCCCTTGCGCCAGCAGGATGCCGATCCGGTCGCCGGTCGCCAGTCCGAGGCCGACGAAGGCGTTGGCGAGGCGGTTCGACAGCCGGGCGACCTCGCCGAATGTCAGTTGCCGGGCGCGGCCGGTCTCGTCCTCCCAGATCAGGGCCGGGCGGTCGCCGCCGGTCGTAGCCGGGCGGTCGGCGACGTCGGTGCCGATGTTGAAGCGGTCGGGCACGGACCAGTGGAACCCACCGGCCAGCGCCGCATAGTCGGCGGCGGGCTGCAGCATCGGCCCATGATAGCGCGTCCGCCGCCGCCGCCCACCGGCGCCCGCACGACGACAGTTTCCGCGACCGGGATGAACCTCGGCGATGGCCGCTGCGTCCCAGCACCAGGCTCGATTCGCGAGGGAGGCGGACATGGCTCTCATCACCGGTACCGACGGCGCCGAATCGCTGGCGGGCGGCGACGGCGACGACAGCATCGACGGACTGGGCGGCAACGACACGCTCTTCGGCGGCGGCGGCGACGACATCGTCGAGGGGCGCGACGGCGACGATCGGATCGAAGGCGGTCCCGGCTACGACCAGCTGGGCGGCGGCGACGGCGCGGACACCATCTGGTCCGGCACGGCGGCCGAGACCGATGTCGACGGCTCGCAGCTGTTCGGCGACGCCGGCGACGACCTGCTGTTCGCCAGTGCCGCGGGCTCCAACATGCAGGGCTGGACCGGACAGGACACGATTCTCGGCGGCGATGCCGCCGACGCGGTCCTGGGCGGACCGGACGGCGACTCGATCCTGGGGGCCGGCGGGGACGACGAGGTGCTGGCGGGGCCCGGCGACGATTTCGTCGACGGCGGTGCCGGCGACGACACGATCTTCGGCGGCCAGGCGGCGACGATCGCCGATTCCGGCGACGACACGGTCCTGGGCGGCGACGGCCGGGACCAGATCGTCGCCGGCGACGGGTCGGACAGCGTGCTGGGCGGCGACGGCGACGACGACGTCAACGGCAACACCGGCAATGACCTCGTCCATGGCGGTCCCGGCGCCGACTTCGTCCGCGGCGGCCAGGATGCCGACGTCGTGCGCGGCGACGACGGCGACGACTGGCACGTCAACGGCAATCTCGGCGACGACACCGTCGACGGCGGCGCGGGCGACGATCTCGTGCGCGGCGGCCAGGGCGACGACCGGCTGTACGGGGACGATGGCGCCGACACGCTCTGGGGCGACCTCGGGGACGACGTCATGGACGGCGGCGACGGCGCCGACCGTTTCGCATTCGCGAGCGGCAGCGGCAGCGATCGTGTCGAGAGTTTCACGACGGGGGTCGATCGGATCGTCGTCGCGGCGGACGCGAACGGCAGCGGGATCGCGGACGCGGCCGACCTGCTGGCGCGCGTCTCCGCCCATGCCGAGGGGGCGCTGCTCGATCTGGGGGGCGGCCATTCGGTGCTGATCCTGGGCGTGGCACCGGGCGACCTCGCGGCGGCCGATTTCGCCGTCCTGTCGTAGGATCGCCCAGACCCCAACCCGGCGAGGCAGGATGCGGCGCAGAATCATCAACGCGGCCGACGCGCCACAGGCGGCCGGCGGCTATGCCCAGGCGGTGGAGATCACGGGCGCGACCCGGATCCTGCATGTCAGCGGCCAGATTCCGCAGGCCGCGGACGGCACGGTGCCCGCCGCCTTCGCCGACCAGTGCCGGCTCGCCTGGGCGAACCTCGAGGCGCAGCTGCGGGCGGCCGGGATGACGCTCGACCATCTGGCCAAGGTGACGACGTTCCTGGCCGACCGCCGCCATGCGGCCGAGAACCGGGCGGTGCGCCAGGCGGTGCTGGGCGACCGCGCGCCGGCCCTGACCGTCGTCATCACCGGCATCTTCGACGAGGCCTGGCTGGTCGAGATCGAGGCCGTCGCCATGGCGTGAGCCGTGTCCGCCATGCGCATTGGCCATGGCCGGGCCGGCCGGGGGGCGGCTATCCTCGCCGGCATCCGGTTTCGAGATGGGGAAATGCCATGGTGAATGCGGCGGTGGTCGGCCTCGGCCGATGGGGACAGGTGCTGGTCAATGCGGCCCGGGGCAGCGGCAAGATCCGCTTCGTCGCCGGCTGCACGCGGACGCCGGCCAAGGCCGAGGCGTTCGCCGCCGAGCACGGGTTCCGCCTGCTGGCCGACTATGCCGCCGTCCTGGCCGATCCCGAGGTCGAGGCGGTGGTGCTGGCGACGCCGCACACCCAGCACGCCGACCAGGTGAAGGCGGCCGCCGCCGCCGGCAAGCACGTCTTCTGCGACAAGCCGTTCACGCTGACCCGCGACAGCGCCGCCGAGGCGATCGCCGCCTGCCGCAAGGCGGGGGTCGAGATCGCGGTCGGTCACAACCGGCGCTTCCTGCCGGGCTATGCCGATCTCGGCCGGCTCGTCGCCGGCGGCGACCTCGGCACGGTGCTGCAGGTCGAGGGCGCGGTCACCGGCTCGGGCGCCTTCTCCTATGCGCCCGAGGGCTGGCGCGCCTCGCCGACCGAGAGCCCCGCGGGCGGCATGACCGCACTCGGCATCCACATGGTCGACGCCCTGATCGGCCTGCTCGGGCCGGTGGCGGCGGTGACGGCGCTGAGCTGGCGCCGGGCCATCCCGATCCCGATCGACGACACCACCGCCATGCTGCTCCGCTTCGCCTCCGGCGCGGCCGGCACGCTGGTCACCTCGCCGGCGACGGCGCAGAGCTGGCGCATCCAGGTCTACGGCACCAAGGGCACGGCCGAGATGCGCGGCGAGACCCAGCTCGTCGTCACCCCGGTCGGCGGCAAGCCCGAGATCCGGGACTATCCGCCGACGAACAAGGAACGGGCCGAGCTCGAGTCCTTCGCCGACCTCGTGGCCGGCCGTGGAACCTTCCCGGTCACCGATGCCGACGCGATCAACGGCGTCTCGGTGCTGGAGCAGGTCGAGCGTTCGGCCCGCGCCGCCGCCTGGCTCGACGTGCCCTAGGCTCGGCGTCGCGCATGGCCCTGCCGCGCCCGCCCGCCGCCGTCGTCTTCGACATGGACGGGCTGCTCTTCGACACCGAGGCGCTCTACCGGGAGGCGGCGATGACGGTCGCCGCCTCCCGCGGCCACGACCTCCCCGAGGCGCTGTTTCTCAGCCTCGTCGGGCGGCCCTGGACGGCCAACCGCGCCGCCCTCCTCGACCATTTCGGCGCGGGCTTCGCGATCGACGCCTTCCAGGCCGACTGGATCCGGCAGTTCGACACCATCGTCGACGGCCGCCTGGCGCTGAAGCCCGGCGTCCTGCGGCTGCTCGACACCCTCGACGCGCTGCGGCTGCCGCGGGCGATCGCCACCTCCTCGCACCATTCCGACGTCCGCCGGAACCTCGCCGCCCATGGCCTCGCCGGACGCTTCGACGCGGTCGTCGCCCATGGCGACTACGCGCGCGGCAAGCCCGCGCCCGATCCCTTCCTGCACGCGGCGGCGCGGCTGGGGGTTGCGCCCGAGCATTGCCTCGCGCTCGAGGACTCGCACAACGGCGTGCGGTCGGCGGCGGCCGCCGGCATGGCGGTGGTGATGGTCCCCGATCTGCTCGCACCGACGGCGGAGATGCACGGCCTCTGCACCCTGGTCGCGCCGGACCTGGAGCAGGTGTGCGACCTGCTGCTGGCGGCCTCGGCCGCGCCGGTCGGCCGAACGTCGGGAACGCTCCCGCCGCCCGCCCGTTTGGGAGGCACGGTCCAATCCTAGCAGTCCAGGAGCAGCTTCCATGGCCTACATTCCCGGCGGCAACGGCGCCGACACCCTCATCGGCACCGGCGGCGACGATTCCATCCTGGGCTTCGCCGGCAACGACCTGGTCCGCGGCGAAGGCGGCTTCGACACGATCGACGGCGGCTTCGACAACGACTTCCTGATGGGCAATGCGGGCGACGACCTCGTCTTCGGCGGCGTCGGCGCCGACACCATGTTCGGCGGCAGCAATGTCGACTTCTTCGGCACCGGCAACGACACGCTGATCGGCAACGACGGCAACGACGACGGCTTCGGCGGCGACGGCAACGACCTGCTGTTCGGCGACCTCGGCGACGACGCGCTCAACGGCAACACCGGCTTCGACGCCGTCTATGGCGGCCCGGGCGCCGACTTCGTCCGCGGCGGCCAGGACGACGACGTCGTCTTCGGCGACGTCGGCAGCGACTGGCACGTCAACGGGAACATCGGCGACGACCTCGTCTACGGCGGCGCTGGCAACGACACCATGTTCGGCGGCCAGGGCAATGACGACGTCTATGGCGAGGATGGCGACGACGATCTCGGCGGCGATCTCGGCGACGACAACCTCTATGGCGGCACCGGGAACGACCGTCTCCTCGGCGGTTCGGGGTTCGACATCCTGAACGGCGGCTCCGGCGCCGACACGCTCGACGGCGGCGCCTGGGACGACGTCCTCTATGGCGATTTTGGTGCCGACAGCTTCGTCGTCCGCAGCAACTCGGCCCGCGACACGATCGTCGACCTCAACTTCGAGGACGGCGACCGCGTTCTCATGGAGCGCAACATCAACGGGTCGGGCATCTTCGATTTCGACGACCTGATGGACCGGGCCTACGATGCCCCGGGTGGCGGTACCGGCTTCGATCTCGGCGGCGGCAACACCCTGGTCATCGGCAACCAGCCCCCCGACCAGTTCCTGCCACAGGACTTCGTCTTCTTCTGAGCGCGACGCGGCGCGCCCGACGCCGCCGTTCGCCCCGACGCGGGTTTCGAGCGAACCGGATGCTCTGAGGCATGCGGCCCGACCCGGCGCGGCGGGAGTAGGCGGTCGGCTGCGGCGACGCTACTCTCGGATCCCAGACATCCGGAGACATGGCCCGTGCCGCTCGACATCGTCCGCAGCGCTTGCCCGCATGATTGCCCGTCCACCTGCGCGCTGGAGGTGGAGCGCATCGACGCGCGCACGATCG
>NZ_JAYSFE010000002.1:82859-86784 GCF_041913585.1 Allostella sp. | reverse complement strand
TGGCGCACCCGGCGAGATTCGAACTCACGACCTCTGCCTTCGGAGGGCAGCGCTCTATCCAGCTGAGCTACGGGTGCCTTGGCCGGGCGGGACCATAGCCGAAGCGATCCGGGGGTGCAAATGGGCGATGCGCTCGGCCGCGCTCAGCGGGCGGCGTGGTGGCGGGCGGTCGCGCGGTCGAGGGCGGCGGCGAGGCGGTGGAGGAGGGGCGCGGCGCGGGTGGTGACCGGGGCGATGCGGTAGTGCGGGTCGGCCAGGGTCTGCGGCAGGCGGCGACAGGCGGCCGGGTCGCGGGCGATCGTCTCGGCCGCCTGGGCAGCGGCGGCGGCCCGCATCCGGCCGTGGCCATCGGTGAGCTCGGGGGCCCGGGCGGCGACCGCGGCCAGCGCCACCTCGAACGGCCGGACGGCGTTGCGGCGGCGCCAGTCGGCGAGTGCGGCCGCCCGGACGCCGTTGCCGGCCGGGTCGACGGATCGGCAGCGCTCGGCCAAGGCGTGCGCGAGGCCGATCGGCACCAGCGCCGCGGCAATCGCCTCGGAGGCGGCGGCGACGGGATCGCGGCGGGCGGCCTCGGGCTCGACGACGCCGGCGGCGAGCGCGGCGATGGCCGCGATCAGGGTGGTCGATGTTCCAGCCATTGTGTCCCGTCCGGAAAACACCCACAGTCGGTGGTGAGTTCCCTCGCGTCATCCCCGCCTGCCAGGAGTCCCCCGTCATGCCAGCCGCGCCGCGCGTCGCCATCGGCGGCTTCATGCTCGAATCGAACTGCCATGCCCCGGTCGCGACCGAGGCGGAGTTCCGCGCCGCCGTCTATGCCGAGGGCGAGGACATCCTGGCCGACCTCGCCCGGCCGGCGCCGCGCATGCCGGCGACCCTGTGGGGCTTCTGGAAGGCGATGAACGAAGCCGGCGACTGGGTGCCGGTGCCCCTCGTCATGACCTCGGCCGGCGCCAGCGGCTCGGCCGAGCAGGGCTTCTTCGACCGCACCGTCGACGCGATGTGCCGGCGCCTGCAGGCGGCGCTGCCGGTCGACGCCGTCTTCCTGTCGCAGCACGGCGCCGCCATCGCCACCGTCGAGCCGGACCCGGACGGCGTCGTGTTCCAGCGCATCCGCGCCGTCGTCGGCCCCGACGTGCCGATCGTCGCCACCCTCGACCTGCACGCGAACCTGAGCCGGCGCATGGTCGCCGAGCCCGATGCGCTCGTCGTCTACCGCCGCAACCCGCATGTCGACATGGCCGAGCGCGGCGCCGACTGCGCCCGGATCCTGCACCGCATGCTGGGCGGCATGCGCACCGCCAAGGCCTACGCCAAGCTGCCGCTGATCCCGCCGTCGGTGACCCAGAACACCAGCGAGGGTCCCTATGCCGACATCATCCGCTATGCCGAGGGCCTGATCGGCGGCGACGTCGTCAATGTCTCGGTCGCCTCGGGCTTCACGTCGGGCGACACGCCCAAGGCCGGCATGTCGGTGATCGTCACCACGGCGGGCGACCCGGCGCTGGCCGACCGCATCGCCCGCGACGTCGCCACCCGCGCCTGGGCCGACCGTGCCCGCTACGTGCCGAAGCTGACCCCGCTCGCGGAGGCGACAAGGCTCGCCCTCGCCGTCGGCCGCGATTCCAAGCTGCCGCCGCTCCTCTTCGCCGACGTCGCCGACAACCCGGGCGGCGGCGGCCGCGGCAACACCATGTGGATCCTGGAGGCGTTCCACCAAGCCGGCGTCGAGGGCTGCACCGTCGGCATCGTCAACGATCCCGAACTGGCGGCCGAGGCGCACGCGCTCGGCGCCGGCGCCCGCTTCCGGGCGCGCTTCAACCGGTCGGAGACCCAGGCCTTCTCCCGGCCCTTCGAGGCCGACGCCGAGGTCATGGCGACGGCCGACGGCACCGTCGTCGGCCGCCGCGGCATGCTCGCCGGCCGCACCCAGAAGCTGGGGCCGAGCGCGCGCCTCCGCCTCGGCGGCATCGACGTCGTCGTCGTCTCGGTCCGCAACCAGCTGCTCGACCCGGCGCAGATCGAGCAGGTCGGCGTCGACCTCGCCCGGGTCCGCTCGCTGGTGGTGAAGAGCCGCGGCCATTTCCGCGCCGGCTTCGACGAGCGCTTCCCGGTCGACCGGATCGTCGAGGTCGACGTCCCCGGCCTGACGACGCCGGTGCTCGCCAAGGCCGGCCTCGTCAATGTCCCGCGGCCGATCTTCCCGCTCGACGCCGAGGTCGGCTGGGCGCCGCCGGCGAGCCTCGTCGTCTAGGGTCGCCTCATCCCTCCCAGCCGTCGGCGAACGGGAAGCGGCGGCGCCAGAAGTCGGCCAGCCGCGGCTCGGCGTCGACGCGGCGGACGATCGGCGTCATCCGCGGCGCCGCGGCGTAGAAGCGGCGGCGCCAGGGGCCGAAGCGCGAAACCACGGCGACGTAGAGGTCGAGCATGGTGAGGCGGTCGCCGAGCAGCCAGCGCCCGGGCGTCATCTGCCGGTCCATGATCGCCCAGCACTCGGCGATGCGGTCGTGCACGGCGTCGACGACGACCTCGCGCAGCGCCGGCGGGGCGCCGACCCGCGCCGGGTCGGGCTTGATCCAGTGGAGCGCGTAGATCGCGGTCGCGACATAGACCATCCAGCGCAGGAACTGCGCCCGCCTGAGGTCGCCCGGTGCCGGCGCGAGGCCGGCCTCCGGGTGGGCGTCGCCGAGCCAGATCAGGATGGCCGCGCTCTCGGTCATGACGTCGCCCGACGGCAGCACCAGGGTCGGCACCTGGCGCATCGGGTTGGCCGGCTCGACCCGCGTGCGCGCCGCCTCGTCCTGCCAGGTGGCACCCTCGACCAGCCGGTAGCGGATGCCCATCAGGGTCAGCGCCGCCTCGACCGCGACCGAGCCGGAGGCGGCCGCGCCATAGACCGTGATCGTCCCGCCCGAGCGTGCCGCCATGCCTGCCGTCTCCCCGTCGCTGCCCTGTCCAGGGTACCCTGGACGCGAGGGCGGCCCCAGACCCAACCGCCCGCCGCCCGCAGGATCGCCCCCCGCAGGATCGCCCGATGACCCGCCCGATCGCCCGTGCCGACGCGCTCGCCCTGCTGGCGCCCTTCCGCGCCAACGATTGGCCGACATTTGCCGCCGCCGGCCGCCGGCTCCTGCCGCAGGACGGCGCGGTCGCCGGTCTCGTCCGCGCCTTCGCCGCGGCGGCGATGGCGCCATCGGAGCCGGCGCGGCTGGCCGCCCTGGAGGCGGCACGGTCGGCGCTGCCGGACCTCGCGCGCTACGGTTTCGTGCTGCCGATCCAGGCGATCGACCCGGCCTCGCTGCCGGGCATCGCGATCCAGCTCGACCGGCTGCTGACCTATGCGGCCGCCGACGCGTTCCTGCTCGAATACCCCAAGTGCGGCCGCACCTGGCTGCGCATGATGATCGGCCGTGCCGTCGCCCGGGCGGGCGGGCCCGTGCTCGCCGACCCGACCGATCTCGCGCGGCTCGCCGCGCTGCGGCCGGACCTGCCGCGCCTGGAGGTCACCCACGATGACGATCCCGAGCTGAAGCGGGTCGAGGACATCGCCCGCGACAAGGGCATCTATGCCCATTGCCGGGTGCTGCTGCAGGTGCGCGACCCGCGCGACGTCGCCGTTTCCTACTTCTTCCACCGCACGACCCGGAACCACGAGGCCTTCCGCGTCGAGCCCTTCGCCGGCACGCTGGCGGAGTTCGTGCGCCACCCGCGGGGCGGCATCCCCAATATCGTCGCCTTCTACAACGCCTGGGCGGCCGGCCGCGCAGCGCCGACGGCGCTGCTGCGCCTGGACTACGAGGACCTCGTCGCCGATCCGGCCGCCGGCCTGACGGCGGCGCTGGAGTTCCTCGGGCTGCCGGCGCCGGACGCGGCCGGCATCGCCGCCACGGTCGAGGAGTGCCGCTTCGAGCGCATGCAGGCGCTGGAG
>NZ_JAYSFE010000002.1:42751-82759 GCF_041913585.1 Allostella sp. | reverse complement strand
CGGCATCGCCGCCACGGTCGAGGAGTGCCGCTTCGAGCGCATGCAGGCGCTGGAGCTGGCGGGCGCCATTCCCGGCCGCCGCCTCGCCGTCGCCGATCCGGCCAATCCCGAGTCGCGCAAGGTCCGGCGCGGCAAGGTCGGCGGCTATCGCGACTATCTCCCGCCCGAGGATGTCGCCTGGATCGACGCCTATCTCGCGCGCCATCTCGATCCCTGGTACGGGCGCTATCTCGGTCCGGCATGAGCAGGACGGCCGGGCTTTCCGATCGGCTGCGGGCCGCGACCCACGATCTGCACCGACGGGCCGAGCGGGCGGGACACGTCGGCCGGCTCCTCGCCGGCGGCGCGACGACGCCCGACCATCTCGTCTATCTGTGCAACCTGCTGCCGGCCTATCGGGCGCTCGAGGCGGGGCTGGAGCGGCACCGGGCGGGCGGCGTCGCCGGCCTCCTGGCGCTGCCGGCCCTCTATCGCGCGCCGGCCCTCGAAGCCGACCTGGCGCGCCTCGCCGGCCGGGACTGGGCCGCGGCCCTGCCGCTCCTTCCTGCCGGCCGGCGCTATGCCGAGGCGGTCGCCGCGGCGGCCGGCGGTGACGGCGCGGCGCTGGTCGGCCACGCCTATGCCCGCCACCTGGGCGACCTCGGCGGCGGCCCGATCCTGGAACGGCGGCTGGCGCGGACCCCGGGGCTGGCGGGGCTCGCCTTCCACGCCTTCCCGGACATCGCCGACCGGGACGCCTTCCGGGCGGCCTACCGCCGCGCGCTCGACGCCGCCGGGGCGCGGATGGTGGACCCGTGGCGCGCGGTGGCGGCGGCGCGTGCGGCCTTCCGCTGGAACATCGCCGTCGCCGAGGCGGTCGGCGCCCGGACCGCGCGACCATTCGCGCGTGGCGCCGGGGCGGATCGCGACGCCATATCCGGGCCTTCGGAGCCTGGAGACGACGATGGACCATGAGGCCTTCTTCCGGAAGGAGCTCGACGGGCTGCGCCGGGACGGCCGCTACCGCGTGTTCGCCGACCTGGAGCGGACGGCGGGCCGCTTTCCCCGCGCCGACTGGCACGACGGCGCGGCCCGGCGGCCGGTCACCGTCTGGTGCTCCAACGACTATCTCGGGATGGGCCAGCATCCGGCGGTGCTGGGCGCCATGCATGCCGCCCTCGACCGCTGCGGCGCCGGCGCCGGCGGCACCCGCAACATCTCCGGCACCAGCCACGAGCATGTGCTGCTGGAGCGGGAACTGGCCGATCTCCACGGCAAGGAGGCGGCGCTCCTCTTCACCTCGGGCTACGTCTCCAACTGGGCGACGCTGTCGACCCTGGGGTCCCGCATCCCGGGCTGCGTCATCCTCTCGGACGCCGCCAACCATGCCTCGATGATCGAGGGGATGCGGCACAGCCGCGCCGAGCGCCAGGTCTTCGCCCACAACGATCCGGCCGATCTCGACCGGCGCCTCGCCCGGATCGACCCGGCGCGGCCGAAGCTGGTCGCCTTCGAATCGGTCTACTCGATGGACGGCGACATCGCGCCGATCGCCGAGATCTGCGACGTCGCCGAGCGCCACGGCGCCATGACCTATCTCGACGAGGTCCACGGGGTCGGGCTCTACGGTCCCCGCGGCGGCGGCGTCGCCGAGCGCGACGGCGTCGCCCACCGGCTGACGGTGATCGAGGGCACGCTCGCCAAGGCCTTCGGCGTCGTCGGCGGCTACATCGCGGCGTCGGCCGCGCTCTGCGACTTCGTGCGCAGCTTCGCCTCGGGCTTCATCTTCACCAGCGCCCTGCCGCCGGCGGCCGCCGCCGGCGCCCGCGCCGCCGTCCGCCACCTGAAGACGAGCGACGCCGAGCGGCGATCGCAGCGGGCCCGCGTCGCCGAGGTGCGGCGGCGGCTCGACGCGGCCGGCATCCCGCACCTCGCCAATCCGAGCCACATCGTGCCGGTGATGGTCGGCGATGCCGGGCGCTGCAAGGCGATCGCCGACATCCTGCTGGAGCGGCACGGCGTCTACGTGCAGCCGATCAACTATCCGACGGTGGCGGTCGGCAGCGAACGGCTGCGCATCACCCCGTCGCCGCTGCACGACCAGGCCGACATCGACCACCTCGTCCTGGCGCTGGCCGACGCCTTCGCCGCCACCGGCCTCGGCCGCGCCGCCTGAAGGGGCGGCCGTCCGGCCCCGAGGAGCTACAGCACCGGCTTGTCGCGGAGCAGGGCGATCACCGAGGTCGTGTCGGTGTCGGCGTGCCCATGCGCCACCATCATGCGGTGGATCTCGGTCGCCAGCCCGGTCATCGGCATCGGCGTGCGGGTCTCCCGCGCCAGCTCCATGACCATGTCGAGGTCCTTCATGATGGTGCGCAGGTGCCCGGTCGGGGTGAAGTCGCCCGAGACCATCTTCGGCACCGACTGGCGCAGCAGCGAGGAATCGGCACGGCCGCCGGCGAACGCCTCCGGCAGGCGGGTGGCGTCGATGCCGGAATTCATGGCGAGCTGGATCGCCTCGGCGATCACCGACTTGCAGCCGCCGACGATGACCTGGTTCACCATCTTGGTCGTCTGGCCGGCGCCGGACGGGCCCATCAGGGTGAAGGCGCCGGCGAGATGGCGGATGACCGGCTGGACGAAGGCATGGTCGGCCGCGCTGCCCCCCGCCATCACCGCCAGCGTCCCGGCGGCGGCCCCGGGGGGGCCGCCGGAGACCGGCGCGTCGATCCACCCCATGCCGGTCTCGGCCCGCAGGCGCTCGGCCATCTCGCGGCTGCGGCGCGGGTGGATGGTCGACATGTCGACCAGCACCTTGCCGGGGCCGGCACCCTCGGCGATGCCGCCCGGGCCGAAGACCACCGCCTCGACCGCGGCCGTGTCCGAGACGCAGGTGATGACGACGTCGCTGGCGCGCGCCAGCGCGGCGGCGCTCTCGGCCAGGGCGGCGCCGGCGGCGACGACGTCGGCGATGCGGTCGGGATTGCGCCCCCAGACCGTCAGCGGCACGCCGGCTCCGAGGAGCCGCAGGGCCATCGGCCGCCCCATCAGGCCGATGCCGACATAGCCGACCGTCCGTACCGCCTCGCCCATGATCCGTCCTCCTGCCGTCGCCGCGACAGGATGCTACGGGAGACGGCACGCGGAAAGGGGGAGGCCCGAACGGCCTCCCCCTCCTCGCCGGATCGCGGGACCGCTACCGGTTCTGCGGGTTGCGGAACTCCTGCCCGCGCCGACCGCCGTCCTGCGCCTGCTGCGGGTTCTGGGACTGGCCGCCGGGACGCCGCTGCGGCTCGCCCCCCTGCTGCGACTGCTGGCGCTCGTCGGGCTGGCGCTGGGCGCCCGGGTTCTGCGGGTTCGGGCTTTCCTGGTTCTGCTGCTTCCGGGGTTCCTGCCCGCCCGGGTTCTGCGGATTGGCCATGTGGGGCAACTCCTTGTCCTGGTTGATCTCCTTGCCGGAGACAGAGGGTCAACCCGCCGCCGACGGGGGAGTTCCGGCCGGGCCCGCCGATTTGCGGACACCGGCGGCCGGGGATCGGCGTCGAGCGCTCCCCCATGCTCGATCGCGAGACGACCGGCGAACCCGAACGCCGCGGCGGCGCGCCGCCCTGGCTGGACGATCCCGCGCTGCCGCCCCCCGCCCGCTCGTCCGCGGCCGGCTGCCGCCGATCGGCCCGGCGCCCGACCGGCCGCGGGTGCCGGCGGCCTGCGCCGATGGCGGCAACGGCATCACCTTCAGCTTCCTCGCGTCGCGCAAGATCGGTCGCCCGATCGCCGGCGAACGCGCGCCCTGGTTCGACGACTTCGCCCTCGATCGCCCGGGTCCCTAGGGCCTATCCCCAGATCGCGCGCAGGCGGGCGGCGATGTCGGCGGCCGGACGCCGACCGGCGGTCCCCCCGGCCGCCTCGACCGGACGCGGCGGCGGCCATCGCGTCTCCTCGAAGAGCGGCAGCAGGGCCGGCGGCACGAAGCGCGTGCGGGCCGCGTGGACATGGCGGTCGCCGCTCGGGCTCTGCTGGTGGACGTGGAAGCGGTGCGGCAGCATCAGCGCCAGATGGTCGCGCGCCCGGGTCATCGCGACATAGAGCAGGCGGCGCTCCTCCTCGATCTCCTCGGCCCGCCCGGTCGCCATGTCGGAGGGGATGCAGCCGTCGACGACGTTGAGGACATGGACGGAGGTCCATTCCTGCCCCTTGGCGGAGTGGATCGTCGACAGGATGAGATAGTCCTCGTCGAGCAGCGGCGTGCCGGCCTCGTCGCTGGCGGCGTCGGGCGGGTCGAGCGTCAGCTCGGTGAGGAAGCGCTCGCGCGACCCGTAGCCGGCGGCGATCTGCTCGAGCTGGGCGAGGTCGGCCGCCCGCGGCGCGGCGTCGGCGAAGCGGTCCGCCAGATGCGGCTCGTACCAGGCGCGGATGTCCGCCAGCTCGCCCGGCCAGCCGGCGGCGTGGCGGTGGAGACGGCCGACCAGCGCCACCAGATCCGGCCAGGCGTCCGCGGCGCGGGCGGGCGGCGCCAGCGCCGCCAGCGCCAGTTCGGGGTCGAAGCTCTGCGCCACCCGGTCGAGGGCGCGGCCGGCGATGGCGGGCCCGACCCCCGGCAGGATCTGCAGGACGCGGAAGCCGGCCACCCGGTCGCGCGGGTTCTCCGCCCAGCGCAGCACCGCCAGCACGTCCTTGACGTGCGCGGTGTCGAGGAAGCGGAGGCCGCCGAACTTGACGAAGGGGATGTTGCGGCGGACCAGCTCGACCTCCAGCATCGCGCTGTGATGGGTGGTGCGGAAGAGCACCGCCTGTTCCTTCAGCGCCAGCCCCGCCTCGCGCCGTTCCAGGATGTCGGCGACGACGGCCTGCGCCTGATCCGCCTCGTCGGCGACGGTGACGAGGCGCGGCCGCTCGCCCGACGCCCGGTCGCTCCACAGTTCCTTCGCATAGCGCTCGGCCGCGAGCGCGATCACCGCGTTCGAGGCGGCGAGGATCGGGCGGGTCGAACGGTAGTTGCGCTCCAGCGTCAGCACCCGTGCCGGCGGCCGGAATGCGTGCGGGAAATCGAGGATGTTGCGGTTGGTGGCGGCGCGGAAGGCGTAGATCGCCTGGGCGTCGTCGCCGACGACGGTGACGCCCCGCCCGTCGGGCTTCAGGCCGGCCAGGATCGTCGCCTGCAGCCGGTTGGTGTCCTGGTACTCGTCGACCAGGACATGGTCGAAGCGGGCGCCGATCTCGGCCGCCAGCGCCGGCTCCAGCATCGTCTCGGCCCAGTAGAGCAGCAGGTCGTCGTAGTCGAGCACCTGCTGGCGCTGCTTGGCCGCGACGTAGGCGGCGAAGAGCCGGCGCAGTTCGTCCTCCCACATGCGGCACCAGGGGAAGGCCGCATCGAGGACGCCCGCCAGTTCCGCCTCGGCGTTGACGGTGCGGGAGTAGACGGCGAGGCAGGTCGCCTTCAGCGGAAAGCGGCTGTCGCGGCCGGCGAGCCCGATCTCGTGCCGGACCAGCCCCATCAGGTCGGCCGCGTCCTCGCGGTCGAGGATGGTGAAGCCCGGGGCGAGCCCGATCCGGTCCGCCTCCTGCCGCAGCAGGCGGGCGCCGACCCCGTGGAAGGTGCCGGCCCAGGGGAGGGTCGCGCCGCGGTGGCCCGGCAGGCGGGCCAGGATGCGCTCGACCCGCCGCACCATCTCGGCCGCCGCCCGGCGGGAGAAGGTGAGGAGCAGGACGCGGCGCGGGTCGGCCCCGTCGGCGACGAGCCGCGCGACCCGGTGCGCCAGCGTCATCGTCTTGCCCGAGCCGGCGCCGGCGATCACCAGGAGCGGCCCGTCGCCATGCTCCACGGCGAGCCGCTGTTCGGGGTTGAGGGTGTCGAGGAAGGCGTGCCGGGCGGAATCCATGCCCGCCCGAGGAAGCATGATTCTCCTTTTGTTCGCAAGGCCGCCGGGGGTGCCGCCTTCGCCACCCCCGCCCGGATCGCGCCGGCTACCTCGCGAAGAGCGGCGGGTTCCGGTCGGTGCTCGTCCGCCGCTGGTGCCAGTAGGGATAGATCGGCGGGCGGTGGCTGGCCTCGTCGAGCCGGGCAACCTGCTCCGGCGTCAGCACGAAATCGACCGCCCCCAGGTTCTCCCGGAGCTGCGCCTCGTTGCGGGCGCCGACGATGACGGTCGAGACGGTCGGCCGCCGCAGCACCCAGTTGAGGGCGACCTGCGGGACGGTCCGTCCGGTCTCCTCCGCCAGCGCGTAGAGCACGTCGACGATGTCGTAGAACTGGTCCTGCGGGAACTCCGGTCCCATCGTGCCGAGCTGGCCATAGCGGGTGTCCTTGCCCGGGACCCGGTTGCGGCCGAGCTTGCCGGAGAGGCGGCCGCCGGCGAGCGGGCTCCAGACCACCGCGCCCACCTTCTGGTCGATGCCGAGCGGCATCAGTTCCCATTCGTACTCGCGGGCGACGAGGGAATAGTAGAGCTGGTGGGCGACGTAGCGCGTCCAGCCGTGGCGGTCGGCGATGCCCTGCGCCTTCATCAGGTGCCAGCCGGAGAAGTTGGAGCAGCCGACGTAGCGCACCTTGCCGGCGCGGACGAGGTCGTCGAGGGCGCGCATCGTCTCCTCGATCGGCGTCATCGCGTCGAAGCCGTGCATCTGCCAGAGGTCGATATGGTCGGTGCCGAGCCGCTTCAGGCTGGCGTCGCAGGCCGCCATCAGGTGATGGCGCGAACTGCCGACGTCGTTCGGCCCCTGGCCGACGCGGAAGGTCGCCTTGGTCGAGATCAGCAGGCGGTCGCGCTTGCCCTTGATCGCCTGGCCGAGGATCTCCTCCGCGAGGCCCAGCGAATAGGCGTCGGCGCTGTCGAACATGTTGAGGCCGGCATCGAGGCAGAGATCGATCATGCGCTCGGCCTCGGCGACGTCGGTCGCCCCCCAGGCGCGGAAGAAGTCGGTCCCGCCGCCGAACGTGGCCGTGCCGAAGCTGAGGGCGGGCACCATGAAGCCCGATCCGCCGAGCTGACGATATTCCATTGGTCTCTTCCCCCGGTCCGTTGGTGTGCAGGTCGGCGCGATTGTCGCAAGCCGTTCGCGGTCGCACCAGTCCCGGCGGCGCCGCGGGAGGCCCCCTCGGGGGGCGGCGCGCCCAAGGCCGCGCCGGGCGTTCCCGCGGCCCGGGTCGCGCTGCATACTCGGGGGCGGAAGACGGCGCCGCGAATCGGCGCCGCGCGACAGGGAAGCGTCGGGAATGGAAGCGGCTCAGGAGTTCGACTACGTCGTCGTCGGCGCCGGCTCGGCCGGCTGCGTGCTCGCCAACCGGCTGACGGCCGACGGCAGGACCACGGTCCTGCTGCTCGAGGCGGGCGGGCGCGACACCGACCCGTGGATTCACATCCCGGCCGGCTTCTACCGCAACATCTACAACCCCAAGGTCGCCTGGAAGTTCGAGACCGAGCCCGAGCCGGAGATGATGGGCCGCCGCATCCCCTGGCCGCGCGGCAAGGTGCTGGGCGGATCGAGCTCGATCAACGGCCTCATCTACATCCGCGGCCAGAAGGAGGATTTCGACCTCTGGCGGCAGATGGGCAATGCCGGCTGGTCCTATGACGACGTGCTGCCCTATTTCCGCAAGTCGGAGCGCCAGGAGCGCGGCGCCGACGAATACCACGGCGCCGACGGGCCGCTCGCCGTGTCCGACCTCCGGACCCCGCACGAGCTGCACGACGCCTTCATCGCCGGCGCCCAGGAGGCGGGCTATCCCTTCAACGCCGATTTCAACGGCGCCTCCCAGGAGGGCGTCGGGCCGCTCCAGGTGACGGTGCGCGGGCGCCGGCGATGCAGTGCCGCGATCGGCTACCTGCGCCCGGCCATGCGCCGTCCGAACCTGCGGGTCGAGGTCCGCGCCCTGACGCACCGGGTCCTGACCGAGGGGCGACGGGCCGTCGGCGTCGAGTACGGCCAGAACGGCGCCGTCCACCGCGTCCGCGCCCGGCGCGAGGTGCTGCTCGCCGGCGGCACGATCAACTCGCCCCAGATCCTCCAGCTGTCCGGGATCGGGCCGGGCGCGCTGCTGCAGTCGCTCGGCATTCCGGTCGTCCACGACCTGCCGGGGGTCGGCGAGAACCTCCAGGACCATCTCGGCGGCCGGCTCATCTACCGGGTGCGCAACGCCAACACCTTCAACGAGATCTCGCGCTCCTGGTGGCGCAAGGCGCTGACCGGCATGGAGTACGTCTTCGCGGCCCGGGGGGCGCTGATGACCGGCGCCGCCCCGATCGGCCTCTTCCTCAAGACGCGGCCCGAACTCGCCTCGCCCGACGTCCAGTACCAGTTCCTGGCCGGCAGCGCGCCCAAGGCGGGCGATCCGATGCACGACTTCCCCGGCTGCACCATCGTCGCCATCCCCTGCCGGCCGGAGAGCCGCGGCTGGCTCCGCATCCAGTCGCCCGACCCGACGGTGCCGCCGAGGATGACGGCCAACTACCTGTCGACGCCCAACGACCGCGAGACGATGGTCGCCGGACTGAAGGCGGCGCGGCGGGTCTTCGCCACCCCGGCGATGCGCCGCTGCGTCACCGAGGAGTTCATGCCGGGCCCGGGCGCGGTCAGCGACGACGACCTCCTCGACCATGTCCGTGCGACCGCCGGCACCACCTTCCACCAGACCAGCACCTGCATGATGGGCCCGCATCCGACCGCCGTGGTCGATACCACGCTCCGGGTCAAGGGCATGGACGGGCTGCGCGTCGTCGACGCCTCGATCATGCCGACCGTCGTCTCCGGCAACACCAACGCCACCGCCATCATGATCGCCGAGAAGGGCGCCGACATGATCCTGCGCGGCGCGGCGTGAACCCGGGCCCGCGTGAGGATCGTGCCGGAGCCCGATCCCGGCTTCGCGGCCCGCCGTTCGGAAGCCGCTACAGAATGAAGTCGAGGGCGTCGAGCCGGGTCACGCCCTTGAGCTGGATCTCGAGGTCGGCCGTGCGGTCGCGGTTGGTGTCGACCTGGATGGTGAGGTCGCTGCCGCTGACGACGTAGCGCAACTGGCCGGCGCCACCGCTGAAGGCGGCGGTGCCGATGAAGGTGAAGGCCTGGTTGCCCGAGGTGCGGGTGTCGGCGTCGATGGCCGAGAGGTCGATCCGGTCCTCGGCGTCGAAGTCGGCGATGATGTCGCGGTTGGAGCCGCGCGCGCTCTCGCCCGTCGACCGGTAGACGAAGAGGTCGGCGTCGGCGCCGCCATAGAGCAGGTCGCGGCCGTTGCCGCCGACGATCGTGTCGGCGCCGCCGCCGCCCGAGAGGGTGTTGGCACCGCCGTTGCCGGTGATGACGTTGGCCAGGGCATTGCCGGTGCCGGCGATGGCCGACGATCCGGTGAGGGTCAGGTTGTCGACGAAGTCGGCCAGCGTCTGGGCGACCGAACTCTGCACGAGGTCGACGCCCTCGCCGTCGCGTTCGATCACCACGTCCCCGGCATTGTCGACCGTGTAGGTGTCGTTGCCGCCGCCGCCGATCATGGTGTCGGCGCCGCCCTGGCCGTTGATGGCGTTGGCCGCGGCATTGCCGGTCAGCACGTTGGCGAGGCCGTTGCCGGTGGCGTTGATCGCCGCAATGCCGGTCAGGGTCAGGTTCTCGAGATTGCTGCCGAGCGTGAGGCTGACCGACGCCATCACCAGGTCGGTGCCCTGGTTGCTCGATTCCGACAGCGAATCGCGGGTCGAGTCGACGATGTAGACGTCGTTGCCCTGGCCGCCCGCCATGGTGTCGTTGCCGGCCCCGCCGTCGAGCGTGTCGGCGCCCGCCAGGCCGTTCAGCCGGTCGTTGCCGGCGAGCCCCGCCAGGAGATCGTCGGCGGCGGTGCCGTTCAGCGTGTCGGCGCCGGCCGTGCCGGTCTGCCCGCCGCCGCCACCGCCGGTCTGGAGGCTTGCCGCCGACACGGTCTGGCTGCCGAAGACGAAGTCCTCGATGCCGGTCACGAGGTCGGTACCGTCCGGGGAGCCGGTGCGCAGGTCGGTGACGGTGAAGCTCGTGGTCGCGGCCGACCAGGTGACGGTGTAGTCGGCGCGCGCCCCGGAATAGACCGCGCGGTCGCTGCCCTGGCCGCCGCTCAGCGTGTCGTTTGCCGCACCGCCGGTCAGCGTGTCGTTGCCGGCGCCGCCGTCGAGGGAGTCGGCGCCGCGCCAGCCTTCCAGGTCGTTGGCAGCCTCGTTGCCCAGCACCCGGTCATTGCCGTCGCCGAGGATCGCGTTCTCGATCGTGGTGCCGGCGGCGATCGCCAGCGACCGGCCGGCGACGGTGCTGGTGGTGCCCGGGCGCAGATCGAGAAGGCTGGCCGCCGAGATCGCGGCGAGGTCGATCGTGTCGGTGCCGCCCGCGTCGGTCAGCGTCCGCCGGTCCGCGTCCGCTCCCAGCGCGCCGAAGGCGTCGGTGTAGACGTAGAGGTCGTCGGCGGTGTCGGCATCGCCGATCAGCGACAGGGACCAGGAATTGAGGGTTCCGGTGTCGCCGGCGACCCAGTCGCCGACGACGAGCGTCCAGGTGCCGTTGGCGTCCTCGCCCCAGAACTGCACGCTGTCGACCGTGAAGCGGATATTGTCCTGGCTCGCGCCGAAGGCGCTGGAGGCCGAGACGCCGGGTCGGTCGACGAGCAGCGAGGTCGTGCCCGCGGGCGAGACGAGACTGACGGTGAGGTCGCCGATCCAGGTGTGGGCGATGTCGAGCGTGACCTCGACGCGGTCGATGTCGATCGCCGTGCCGGAGACGGTGATCGCGCTGGAGACGGTCCCGCCCTCCGGGATCGCGAGATCGGGGCTGGGGTTCGCCGAACGGGTGACGACGAGGCGGTCGCTCTGGGTGGATTGCTGCGTCCAGCTTTCGGCGAGCCGGACCGCGGCGTGCGCGTCGACCAGCCCGAAGCCGTAGTCGTCGTTGAAGCGCAGGCCGCCGCCGTTCCAGTCGCCGGCGCCGTTGGTGAACCAGGTGCCGCCGGCGGCCGGCTGCTGGGCGGAATAGGCCAGGATCTCCTGCACGTCGCGATAGCCGAGGGCGGGGTTGGCCTCCAGCATCAATGCGGCGACGCCGCTGACGATCGGGGCGGCGAAGGAGGTGCCGCTGACGCTGACATAGTCGCCGCCGACATAGCCGGCGCTGCCCAGCCGGTCGGTCGTCACGATGCCGACGCCGGGGGCCGCGACCAGGACCGCCGCGCCGGGCGTGCTGAAGCCGGCGATGGCGCCGCTCGAATCGGTGGCGCCGACGGCGATGACGTAGGGGCTGTTCTGGAAGTCGTGATAGTTGACGTTGTCGCCCGCATCCCCGCTGTTGCCGGCGGCGAAGACGACGACCGTGCCGAGCCCGCCGCGGCCGCTGGTGGCCGCCGCCTGCAGTTCCGCCGCGGCGCCCTGGAAGGTCGCGCTGGCGAAATCGTCGGAGAAGTAGCCGCCGTAGCCCCAGCTGTTGTTGGCGACGTCGACCCCGGTCAGGCGGTCGAAGGCATTGACGATCTGGGTGACGTTGCCGTTGCTGCCATAGCCGATGCGGAGCCCGACGATGTCGGCCTCCCAGGCGATGCCGGCGCCGCCGATATTGTTCATCGTCGCGGCGGCGGTGCCGGCGACGGCGGTGCCGTGATTGTCGCCGCTCGCCGCGGCCGCGTCGGAATCGCCCTGGCGGGCGTCGTAGTCGAGGTCGGTGCGGTAGTTGCCGACGAGGTCGGGATGGGTGCGCTCGAACCCGTCGTCGACGATGCCGATCCTGATGCCGCGCCCGGCATAGCTGTCCCAGGCGCGCTTCACGTCGATGGCGTCGAGATGCCACTGGCTGCCGGCCAGCGGATCGGTCGGCGCCAGCACCGGCTCCGGGCCGGCAACGGACGCCGTGGAGAGCAAGGAGAAGTCCAGTTTCGCCATGACGTGCCGCGCGGTTGGGCAGACTACGCTTCGCTTGTAGTCTTCCCTCCTCCGACCTGCAACGGCGGGTTCATTTTCCGGCGCGCGGCGAAACCTTTCTTACCTAAAATTAGGCGTCCGCGTTCGCCGGCGTCCGCACCGCCTCCCGCAGCGCGGCGGCGACGCGGGCGATCACCGGCGTCCAGTCGCCGGGCGCTTCCTGCCGGAACAGCCGCATCGTCGGATACCAGGGGCTGTCGTCGCGCCCGCTCATCCAGCGGAAGCAGCCGTCGAAGCGCGACAGCACCCAGACCGGCCGCGCGAGAGCGCCCGCGAGATGGGCGATCGCGGTGTCGACGGTGACGACGAGGTCGAGCTGCTCGACGATGGCGGCGGTGTCGGCGAAGTCCCGCACCTCTCCCATCGGGTCGGCCATCTGCGGTCCGAAGGCGACCCGGGTGCGGTCGCCGGCACGGCCGCCGAACTGCAGCGACACGAAATCGACCCCGTCGACGGCGAAGAGCGGCGCCAGGGCCTCCAGCCGGACGCTGCGGCGACGGTCGGTGGCGTTGCTCATCGGCAGGTGGGGGCGCGCGTCGCCGGCCCAGACGAGCCCGACCCGGAGCCGTCCCCGGTCCGGGAGGCGGCCGGCCCAGCGGGCCCGCGTCCCGGCGTCCGGAGCGAGATAGGGGACCTCGGCCGGGACCGTCTCCGGCGTGGTTCCGAAGAGGGCCGGCAGGCTCATCAGCGGCGCATGCAGGTCGTGCGGGCCGACCGGCTGGCCCGGCGCCACGACCCGGCGGACGCCGCGCAGCGAATGCAGCAGGCGCACCAGCCCGGCCTGTGCCACCACCACGACCTCGGCACCGCGATCGGCGACCAGCGGCGCGTAGCGGGCGAACTGCAGCGTGTCGCCATGGCCCTGCTCGCCCCACAGGACGATGGCCCGCCCGGCGATCGGCTCGCCCTGCCAGCGCGGCTGGGCGAAGGGCAGGGGCCGCACCATCTCGGTCCGGAAGCGGTGCTCGTATTCCGCCCAGCCGCGCCGGAAGTCGCCGAGCCGCAGCAGCGCCAGCGAGCGGTTGAAGCGCGGCGCGACGAAGTCGGGCTGGAGAACCAGCGCCCGGTCGAACTCGGCCACCGCCTCCTCGGTCCGGCCGCTCATCATCAGGAGGATCGCGCGCTCGTTGCACAGTTCGGCGCCGGCCGGTTCGGCGGCCATCACCCGGTCGAGCTCGGCGAGCGCGGCGGCGAAGCGGCCCTCGTCGCGCAGCGTGCCGGAGAGGGCGCGCCGGATCGGCGACGCCTCGGGCGCGAGGTCGAGGGCGGTGCGGAAGGCCAGCGTCGCCTCGGCATTGCGCCCCTGTCCCGCCAGCAGCCGGCCGAGATTGAAGTGGCCCTCGACCATGCCGGGATCGGCGGCGACGGCCGCCCGGAAGGCCGCCTCGGCCTCGGTCCAGCGGCCGAGGAGGCCGAGCGTCGAGCCGCGCAGGTTGAGGGCGAGCGGGTTGCGCGGGTCGAGTGCGGCCGCCTCGTCGGCGATGGCGTAGGCCCGCTCGGCCTCGCCGCGGTCGACGAGGACGCCCGCCAGGCGCAGCAGCACCGGCACCGGGCGCACGCGCTGCCGCTGCGACAGGTCGCGCAGGATCCCCCGCAGCCGCTCCTCCGCCTCGGCGAGGCGGCCGGCGGCGTGGGCCTCCGCGGCGGCGGCGAGCGCCTGCTCCCAGGCCTGGGGCTGGATCGTCATCGCGCCGCCAGATGCCGGCGCAGCGCGGCCACCCCCTGCATCGTCAGGAGGATGCGCGCCTCGTCCATCGGCAGGTCGTGGGAGGAGAGCTTGGCGATCACGAGTTGGTTGGCGCGGTCGACGAAGAGGTTCTGGCCGTTGACCCCGACGCAGAAGAGCAGCGGCGCCTCCCCGTGCAGCACGTACCACTTGCTGCGGTAGTGAATCGGCATGCCCGGGAAGTAGTGGGCGAAATCGCCGGCGTCCCAGGCGGCGCGGTCGGCGGCGGCCGCGAGATCGTCGATCCAGGCGCGCGGCACGATCTCCACCCCGTCGCGCATCCCGTCCTGGACGAGAAGCTGGCCGAGCCGGGCGAGGTCGGTGGCGGCGACGCTCATGCCGCCCGCGCCGCGCGGCGCGCCCAGCCGGTCGACCGTGATCTCGGCGCTGCGCTGGGCGCCGAGCGGGCGCCACAGCAGCCGGCTCACCAGGTCGGCGAAACGCTCGCCCGCGGCGCGCTCGAGCACCCAGGCCAGGATGTCGGTGTTCGGCGAGACATAATGGAAGCGGCCGCCATGCGGGCCGTCGCGCCCGGTCAGGGTGGCGAAGAAGCTGCGCAGGTCGGACGGCGGGTCGCCGGGAGCGGGCGGATTCCAGCCCTGGGCCTTGCGGTAGGCGATGATCGGGCCGCTGGTCGCGAGATAGTTCTCCTCGAAGGCGATGCCGGCGCGCATGTCGAGAAGCTGCTGCAGCGTCGCGCCGGCATAGGCGCCGCCGGCCAGTTCGGGCAGCCAGCGGGTGACCGCGGCGCCCGGGTCCAGCACGCCCTGTCCGGCCAGGATGCCGGCGACCATGCCGAGGACGGACTTCGACACCGACATCAGGATGTGCGGCCGGTTCGCCGTCATGCCGTTGGCGTAGCTCTCCCAGACGACCTGGCCGCGGTCGAGGACGACGAGGGCATCGGTGTCGGTGGCGGCGAGGAAGTCGTGGAAACCGAGGGCGCCGTCCGCGGTCTCGACCGTCACGCCGGAGAGGTCCCGAGGGGCGGCCGGCAGCCGCCACACGCGGTCGGGATCGTTGGCGATCTCGGCCGTCGGCACGATCTCGCGGACATGCTGGAAGGCCCAGCGGTGAAAGGGCGGCGTCCGCCAGTTCGCCAACGTCGCCTGGGCCGCCGCCGGCGGCGGAAAGCCCGCCATCATTTCCATCCTCGTTCCCTCCGCCGGTCCGGCCGTTCGTCGCCGACGAGGTTCGCGCGGCCGTGCGGTTGCCGTCAATGCGGGCCCGCGGGCGGTCGGAACCGCTGCAGCCGCTGGGCGACCGGACGGGTCCCCGGCCACTGCCGGTCCAGGCGGCCGAGCACCGCCAGCGCCTCGGTCGTCTCGCCGTCGGCGAGGAGCAGTTCGGCCCGCAGCAGGTTCGCGTGATAGTCCTCGGGATCGACCGCGAGCGCCGCCGTCACCGGCCCCCGCGCGGCGGCCGGGCCGGCGTCGGCCAGCGCCGCCTTGGCCGTCCGGACCAGCAGCCGTACCCGCTCGGCGGCGGCGTGCCCGGATAGCGGATCGGCCGCCTGGGCCCGGGCGGCGAGCGCGATCGCCTCGGCGGTGCGGCCCTCCGCCGCCGTCTGGCGCGCCGTCGCGAGGAGGCGCGCGGCCGACAGCGGCGCGGCGTCGCCAGTGTCGGCGATGGTCGTCGGCTCTTCCGGCACCGTCAGCGGATGGATGCGCGCGGCGAAGGCCGCGACCTCGTGCCACCGCTCGACGCGGGTCGCGGCGATCGCCGGCCGCTCGACCGCGCCCAGCCCGACCAGGCGCATCATCGCCGCCGACGCGACCAGGGCGCGGTCGCGCTCCCGGTCGCCGATCCAGCGGGCGGCGGCGGTCGCCATCCGGGCCGCCTGGTCGATCCAGGCCGTGCGGCGCCGCGCCAGCGGCCAGCGGCCCCAGCCGGCATGCGCCGAGCGGCCGTGCAGGCGCTTGCGGCAGAGGCCGCCCGGCACCCGCCGGAGTTCGCCCCGCCCGGCGAGGTCGACCAGCCAGACCGTGTCGGCCGCGAAATCCCCGACCAGCCCGGTCGGCAGCCACGGCCGGTCGTCGCGCCCCAGCCGGCGGACCAGGCCGCGGAAGGCGACCGCGTGGCCGTGGTTCAGCAGCACGTCGAGGAGGCGGCGCAGCCGGTCGCCGCGCACCTCCGGCTGGACGATGTGGAAATGGTCGTCGCCGAAGGTCGCGATGTCGGAATAGGCGGTCGAGACGGCCGGATCGCCCGCCGCCAGCGTCAGCAGGCGCGCGAGGTAGTCCTCGTCGAGCAGGTCGTCGTGCGGCGTGATGCAGAAGAATTCGGTCTCCACCGCGCCGATCAGGAAGTTGACGTTGCCGACCCAGCCCAGCCGCTGCGACTGCACGACCAGTTCGAAGCGGCGGTCGGCGAGGAAGCGCCGGCAGATCGCCGCCGAGCCGTCGTCGCCGCGGTCGACCGACATGAGGACGCGAATGTCCCGGCAGGTCTGCCGGGCGATGCTGGCGAGCGTCTCGGCGACGAAGGCCTCGCCGTTCCAGACCGGGACGCAGACGGTGATGCGGGGGAGGGCGGCCGGCACCGAGGTGGGGGTCAAGGCGGACGGACCCGGTCGGCGACGTCGACGGCCAGCGCCGGTCCGAGGGTGAACTTGCTCGTGTCGACCGAGTGGAAGGAGCCGTGCGACCGGATGCCGACGACGTCGCGCCGGTGCAGCCGGCTCGCCCGGTCGTCGATGTCGCTGACGGCCAGGGCGTAGATCGCACCGCCGCTGACCTCGACGGCCGCGGCGGGGCACGTGAGGAACCGGCGCGCCGCGGGCTGGATCGCCGCCATCGCCGCGATCGTCCGCCGGGCGATGCCGTCGCGGTCGAGCCCGGCCGCCCGCGGTGCCCAGTCGGCCGGCTCGGCGCTGCGGCTGCTGCCGATCATGCAGTCCGGATACCAGGAGAGGTAGGTGCGGCCGTCGGACTGGACGACGACGTCGCCATAGGGGCCGAGGAGGGCGGTGACGCTGCGGAGGCCATCGGGCGGCGGCCCGGCGACCCGCACGCCGGCCTTGAAGCGGATGAACCACGGCCCCGGCTGGTCGATGCCGAGCATCCGGTCGAGCCAGGGGCGGTTCGCCCACAGGGCGTTGACGACCGCTGCGAAGGGGCCGATCCGTGCCGGGCCCGCCGGCCCCTCGACGAGGACGGCGTGGCCTTCGCCCTGGGGCTCGATCCCGGTGATGCGGGTTCCGCCCAGCCATTCGATGCGCGGATGGCCGGCGACGGCGCGGCGCAGCAGCGGCGCCAGTCCCCGCGGGTCGATCGCGATCTCGGCCGTCTCGTAGGCGGCGACCACCCGGCCGCCATCGTAGTGCGCGTCGCGCTCGGCCGGCGCGAGCGGCCGCCAGAAGGGGCGGTCCGCCGCCGCTGGCGGCCGGGCCGCGGCCCGGGAGGCCTGTCGCCAGGCGTCCGCGACCCGGGCGAAGTGCCGTTCGACGGCAGCTGCCGGGACCTGGCTGTCGTCGAGGACGACATAGTCGAACGGCCGCGAGCACAGCCGGTCGAGCGCGTCGGCCGGAACCCAGCGCCCCAGCACGTCGAGGAAGCGGGCGGCGCCGGCCTGCATCGTCCGGACGGTGTGCGGGGTCGGATCGGCGGCATAGGTGAAGCCGAGATGCAGCTTGCCCTCGTTGTGCAGGCTGGCCTCGGCGATCGGCTGGTCGTTGCGCTCGACGAGGACGACGCGGCCGCCGCGGTCGGCGATCGCGAGCGCGGCGCAGGTGCCGAGAATGCCGGCGCCGAGGATGGCGATGGTCACCGCCGCGCCGCCTGCTGCATGCGGGCGCCGGCGATCGCGAAGACGGTGCCGGCGACGAGCGCCGTGGTGCCGATGACGAAGAGCGGCTCGTGGCGGCCCAGCGATGCGAAGAGGTAGGACATCGCCCAGGCGCCGCCGGCCTGGGCGACCGCGAAGGCGCTGGTCATCCAGCCCCAGACCGGCCGATGGCGGGCGAGACCGACCAGTTCCGCCACCCAGGCCGAGCAGAGTGTGGTGGTGCCGCTGATGAGGGCGCCGACGATCGCCGACGACAGGAAGAGCCCGGTCGTGTCCGGCAGGAGCAGCGGCAGGGCGACGCCGAACGCCTTGAGCGCCATCGCGCCGGCGAAAGTCCGGCCGAGCCCGGCGCGGTCGGCGATGGTGCCGGCGAGGAACGGGCCGAGCGCGGCCGCGATCCCGAAGATCGTCCAGAAGCCGCCGCCCACGGCCAGCCCGCGGTCGAGGCCGCGGGCGATGTAGTCGACCCAGAAGACGGTGTGCGGAATGAAGCCCAGCGCATCGCAGGCATAGGCGGCGAGCAGCATCCGGACCGGCAGCGCGATCGGCCCGGCGCCGCGCGGCTGGCCGGCCGGCAGCGGCCGGTCGCGCGGAATCGCGACCCAGACATGGACCGTGAGCAGCAGGGCCGCCGCCGCGAGCGCGATCCAGACGGCGGCGGGGCCGAAACGGGCGGCGATCGGCACCACGGCGCCCGCGGCGGCGATGCCGAGCCCGACCCCGGTGATGACAATGCCGGCGGCCCGGCCGCGGCGCTCCGGCGGTGTCAGGGCGAGCACGGCCGGAACCGCCAGCACCATCAGCACCCCGCCGGTGATCCCGGCCAGGAAGCGCCAGGGCACGAACCAGGCGAATCCGAGCGGCCAGGCGCAGGCGGCGAGGCTGACCATGGTGGCGACCGCGGCCGCACGGATGGCACCGGTCGCCGTCATCGCCTGCGCGATCCGCGCCGCGGTCAGCGCGCCCACGAGATAGCCGGCGAGGTTGGCCGCCGCGAGATAGACCGCCTCGGGCGGCGTCAGCCACTGGGCGGCGATCAGGGCCGGGATCAGGGGCGTGTAGGCGAAGCGGCCGATGCCGTTGCCGATCAGCGTCGCGGCGAGGCCGCCCGCCGCGACCGCCCAGGTGCCGCGGGCCGTCGCGGCGGGAGCCATCGGCGAACCTCCCGGCGTCAGGCGGGCCAACCCTGGCCGCCGCCGTCGACGCGCAGGACCTGACCGGACACGAAGGCGCCGAGCGGACCGGCGAAGACGTCGACGAGGCGGGCGACCTCGTCGACCGTCGCCACCCGGTCGAGCGTCCCCGCCTCGACCATGCGGCCGGGGTCGACCGCGCGCGTGCCGAGGAAGCGGCCGGTGCGGGTCTCGCCCGGCGCGATGCAGTTCACCGTCACGTCGAACGGCCGCATCTGGTCGGCGAGGCAGCGGGTGAAATGCGCGACCCCGGCCTTGGCGACCGCATAGATGGCGCCGTTGGTGCGGCCGCGCGACCCGGCCGTCGAGCCGATGGTGACGACCCGTCCGCGCCGCCGCTCCATCATGCCGCGCGCCACCTCCTGGCAGGTCAGGATCGTCGCCAGGAGATTGCGGTCGAGCACTGCGCGCACGTCCGCCTCGCGGATGAAGACGACGTCGTTGGGTTCGGGCTTGCCGCCCGCCGCGGCGATGTCGCCGCCGGCATTGTGGACGAGGATGTCGATCGGCCCCAGTTCCGCCTCGGTCGCATGGACGACGCGCCGGACGTCCTCGGCCCGGGTGAGGTCGCCCAGCAGGCGCGCTGCCCGGACCCCGTACCGGGCGGCGATCGCCTCGGCGACCGCGGTGAGCGTGGTGCCCTCGCCATACTCGGCCGGCCCGTGCTCGCGCATCCCGTGCACGGCGACGGCCGCGCCCATGGCCGCCAGCCGCTCCGCGAAGGCCCGGCCGAGCCCGCGCCCGGCCCCCGTCACCAGGGCGACCCGGCCGGCGAGCGGTTGGTCGGTGTCCGGCGTCGACATGGATCTTCCTCCTGCAATCGACGGCAGGTTCGCGACCCGGGGCGGGAAAGGGAAGCGGATTCGCGACCGGCCCCGCCACGCCCCCGCGACCGTCGGGCCTTGCCGTCCATTCCCCGCCCCCCTAGCGTTGCTGGGAGAGGGGCCGCTGGAGGGGGACCGGCGATGGCTGCCGAGCACACGGACCGGACCGGGCCGGAGGCGGGACCCTCCCGATCCCGTGGCTCGCGGCGGGCGATCCTGGCGGCCGGCTTTGCCGCCTGGATCGTGGCCGGGGCCGTCGTCCTGGCGCTGCTGCTGCTGCAGCTGCGCGAGCAGGCGATCCGGTCCGGCGAGCGGCTGCTGCTGTCCTTCGCGCAGATCGTCGAGGAGCAGACGACGGCCACCTTCGATGCGGCCGCGCGCCTGCTTCGCGAGGTTTCGGATCGCCTCGACGCGCTCGACCCGCAGACCCTGGGCGAGCCCGACACCGTCAGCGCACTGCTGAGCTACCTGATCGCCGACAGGCCGTATGTCCTTTCGCTCTGGGTGCTCGATGCCGCCGGCCGCGTCGTCTACGACGTCGGCGGCAACTACGGCATGAACCTCGAGGACCGGGAGTATTTCCGTCCGCTCCGCGAGCGGCCCGAGCGGCCGCTCCACATCGGCGAGCCGATCCGCAGCCGCGCCACCAACGCCTGGATGCTGCCGGTCAGTGCGCCGCGCCGGACGCCGGACGGGCGCTTCGCCGGCGCGATCGTGGTTGCGCTGCAACCCGAACATCTGGAGCGCGTCTGGAGCATCCAGGGGGCGGGCGACGGCCGCTCCATCACCCTCTTCCGGGCCGACTCCACCCTGCTGATGCGCTCGCCCTTCGTCGAGGCGGCGATCGGCCGGCGCTTCGAGCATCTGCGCCTGTTCCGCGACCTGCTCGCCGGTGCGTCCGCGGGCATCGACCTCGACCGCAGCCCGATCGACGGGCGCGAGCGGCTGATCGGCTTTCGCCGCTTCGCCGACCGTCCCGAACTGGTGATCGCCGCCACCGAGCCGATCGACGAGGTCCTGGCGCCCTGGTGGCGGACCGTCTGGATCGTCGGCGTCGGCGGGCTCGCGGCTGCGGTCCCGCTGCTGGCGATGCTGGCCTGGCTGCTGCGCGAATGGCGGCGCCGGCTCGACGGCGAGAGCCGGCTGGCGGCCGCGAACGCCTCGTTGTCGGCCGAGATGGCGCGGCGCGAGCGGGCCCAGGCGGCGGCCGATGCCACCCATGCCCGTCTGGTCGACGCGGTCGCCGCCTTCCCGGGCAGCTTCCGGCTCTTCGACGCCGACGAGCGGCTGGTTCTCTCCAACGACGTGCAGTGGATCTCGGACCCCGCGGTCATCGCCGCGACGCCGCTCGGGACGCCCTTTCCGGCGATCGCCGCCCGGGCGGCCGCGATGGCCCTCGACCGGGCGGCGGTCGGCCGCCAGGAGGAATGGCTGCAGGAGCGGCTGGCGCAGTTTCGCGAAGGGCGGACCGACATCGAGGTGCACTGGCGGGACGGGCGCTGGTTCCACCTCCTGGAGCGCCGCACCTCCGAGGGCGGCCGGATCAGCGTCCGGCTCGACATCACCGCCCAGAAGCGGGTCGAGGAACAGCTCCGTCAGGCCCAGAAGATGGAGGCGGTGGGCCAGCTCACGGGCGGCATCGCCCACGATTTCAACAATATGCTGACCGTCATCATTGGCAATGCCGAGTTGCTGGCCGGGCGCTCCGACGTGCCGCCCGCGGCGCGGGAACTGGCCGAACTCGTCCTCCGGGCCGCCGGCGCCGCCGCCGAACTGACGGGACAGCTCCTCGCCTTCGCCCGACGGACGCCGCTGCAGCCGCGGCGTGTCCGCGTGATGCCCTTCGTCCAGGGGGTCGACCAGCTGCTGCGGCGGACGCTCGGGGCGCAGTACGACGTCCGGCTGGTCCTGGAGCCCGACGGCTGGGACGTCCTGATCGACCCGGCCCAGCTCGAGGCGGCGATCGTCAACCTCGCGCTCAACGCGCGCGACGCGATGCCGGGCGGTGGGCCGGTGACCATCGAGACCGCCAATGTCGAGATCGACGCCGCCTACGCGGCGGTCAACGAGGAGGCCCGGCCGGGACAGTTCGTCATGGTCGCCCTGTCCGACGCCGGATGCGGCATGGACGCGGCGACGCTGGTGCGCGCCTTCGAGCCCTTCTTCACGACCAAGCCGGTCGGCCAGGGCACCGGGCTCGGCCTCAGCATGGTCCATGGCTTCGTCCACCAGTCGGGCGGGCATGTGAAGATCTACAGCGAGATCGGCCGCGGGACGACGGTGCGCATGTACCTGCCGCGGGCGACGGGCGGCGTCCCGGATCACCCGCCGGCCGCCGAGGAGGAGGGCATTCCGCTGGGGAACGGGCAGTCCGTCCTCCTGGTCGAGGACGACGACCTGGTGCGTCGGCACGTCGAGGCGCAGCTTCTCGGCCTCGGCTATGCCGTGGCCGGCGTCGCGAGCGGCGGCGCGGCGCTGGCGCTCCTGCAGGAGGGGCGCCGCTTCGACCTGCTGCTGACCGACGTGGTGATGCCGGGCGGCATGACCGGGCGGGACGTGGCCGATGCGGCCCGCCGCATCGACCCCGGACTGCGGGTGCTGTTCATGTCCGGCTATACCGAGAACGCCATCGTCCATGGCGGCCGCCTGGACGGCGATGCCCGCCTGCTAAGCAAGCCGTTCCGGCTCCGCGATCTCGCGGTCAAGGTCCAGGCGGCGCTGACCGACGCGTAGCGGTCCGGCGGCTCGCCTTGCGGCGTCCGGACGGCGGCCGGTATGGTGACCGCCCGTCGACCGGACCGTCCCGGGTGTGCGGGGCACGGAAGCAACTGGTCGGGAACGCGTGGCATGGGGCTGGAAGCACTGGTCATGGCGGGCGGGCGCGGGTCCCGGCTCGATCCCCTGACCGCCTTCCTGCCGAAGCCCCTGGTGCCGGTCGCCGACCGGCCGGTGCTGGAGCATGCGATCCGCATGATGGCCGGACACGGCGTCCGCCAGGTCGCCGTCTCCCTGGGCTACCTCGCGCCGCTGGTGCAGGCCTATTTCGGCGACGGCGAGCGTCTCGGCGTCCGCATCCGCTACCTCGTCGAGCACCGGCCGCTCGGCACGGCCGGGGCGATCGGCCTGTTCGGCGACTGGCGGGGGGCGCTCTTCGTGATGAACGCCGACATCCTGTGCGACCTCGACGTCAGGGCGATGCTGGCCCGGCACCGCGACCGCGGCGCCGCGGCGACCGTCGCCACCGTCGAGCAGGTCTCGCGCCTGCCGACGGCCGCCCTCGAGACGGATGCGGAGGGCCGCGTGGTCCGCTACCGCGAGAAGCCCGAGATCCGCCACCAGGTGGCGATGGGCTGCTACATGCTGGCGCCGGCCGTGCGCGATCACCTGCGCGCCGAGGAAGCGGTCGACATGCCCGAACTGCTGCAACGGCTGCTCGACGCGGGGGCGCCCGTCGCGGCCTATGCCCATGGCGGACGATGGATCGACGTCGGCCGGCCGGACGACCTCCTGCGCGCGCAGTCCCTGCTGTCCTCCGGGGACGCCGGACGATGACGGCCGGCACCGCGGCGACCGGCCCGGGCCGGGGGCGGCGCGCGCTCGTCACCGGCGCCGGCGGCTTCCTCGGCAGCCAGCTCTGCCGGCGTCTCGTCGGCGACGGCTGGCAGGTGCGTGCCTTCGTGCGTTACGGAGCCGCCGGCGACATCGGCGGGCTGCACGGCCTGCCGGAAGCCGCGACCGGATCCCTGGACATCCGGCGCGGCGACCTCCTCGACGTCGAGGGCGTCGCGCGGGCGGTCGAGGGGGCGGACACCGTGTTCCATCTCGGCGCCCGCATCTCGATCCCCTATTCCTACGCCGCCCCGCGCGACACCTTCCAGGTCAACGCGCTGGGGACCCTCAACGTGCTCGAGGCGGTGCGCCACGGCGGCGTCCGGCGACTCGTGCACACCTCGACCAGCGAGGTCTTCGGCAGCGCCGTCGCGCTGCCGATGGCGGAGACCCACCGGCTGCGCGCGCAGTCGCCCTATGCCGCGTCGAAGATCGCCGCCGACAAGCTCGTCGAGAGCTACGTCTGCGCGTTCGGTCTGCCGGCGGTCACGCTGCGCCCGTTCAACACCTACGGGCCGGGCCAGTCGCCGCGCGCGGTCATTCCGGCGATCGTCCAGCAGGCGCTGGCCGGCGGGCCGGTTCGTCTCGGCGCGCTCGAACCGGAGCGGGACTTCACCTTCGTCGACGACACGGTACAGGCGATGATCCTCGCCGCCGATGCGGCTGCGGCGGTCGGGTGCGAGATCAATCTCGGCACCGGGGAGGCGATCGCCATCGGGGCGCTGGCCCGCCGGATCATCGCCCTGGTCGGCCGGCCGTGCACGATCGAGCTCGACGCGCAGCGGATGCGCCCGCCGGCGAGCGAGGTCGACCGGCTGTGCTCCGACAACCGGCGCGCCGCGGAACTGCTCGGCTGGCGGCCGCGGGTGTCGCTGGACGAGGGGTTGCGCCGGACCATCGCCTGGTGGCGGGACGGCAGCCCCCGCTTCGACTGGCGCGGATATGCCGTATGACGGTAGGCCCCGTGAAGATCGTCACCGTGCTCGGCACGCGACCCGAGATCATCCGGCTGTCGCGCATCGTGCCGCGGCTCGACCGGCATGTCCGCCAGGTTCTCGTCGACACCGGACAGAATCCCGATCCGGCCCTGTCCGACGCCTTCTTCGCCGAACTCGGCCTGCGGGCGCCCGACCATCGCCTGGGCATCGCCGAGCGCGACTTCGCCCGCCAGATCGGTCGCATCCTTCCCGCCGTCCGCGAGATCCTGCTGGCCGAACGGCCGGATCGCTTCCTGGTCCTCGGCGACACCAACTCCGCCCTGTCGGCCATCGTCGCGCGGCGGATGAACATCCCGGTCTTTCACCTCGAGGCCGGCAACCGCTGCCACGACCCGCGCGTGCCCGAGGAGGTGAACCGCCGCCTCGTCGACCAGGTCAGCGACGTCCTCCTGCCCTATACCGAGCGTAGCCGGCAGAACCTGCTGCGCGAGGGGTTCCCGGGCGAGCGCATCCACGTCGTCGGCAACCCGATCTACGAGGTGCTGCAGGCGAACGCCGCGCGCGCCGATCGCTCGGCCGTGCCGGCGGCGCTCGGGCTGGAGCCCGGGCGCTATCTCCTGGCGACCCTGCATCGGGCGGAGAACACGGACGATCCGGCGCGGCTCGCCGTCTTCGTCGCCGCCTTCGGTGCCGTCGCCGGGCAGCAGGGGGTGCCGGTCGTGGTCAGCACCCATCCGCGGACGGCCGACCGCCTCGCCGCGGCCGGCATCGCGGCGCCGCCCGGCGTGCGTTTCCTCCCGCCCTTCGGCTTCGCCGACTTCCTGGCGCTCGGGCGCAGCGCGCGCTGCGTCCTCACCGACAGCGGTACGGTCCAGGAGGAATGCGCCATCCTGCGGGTGCCGAGCGTCACCCTCCGCGATACCACCGAGCGGCCCGAGGCCGTCGAGGCGGGCGCCAACATCATCACCGGCTGCGACGTCGCGGCGATCCTGCGGTGCGTGGCGATCGCCTGCGAGACGTCGCCGGCTTGGCACACGCCGCCCGAGTATCTCGTGCCCGCGGTCAGCGAGACGGTGCTGCGCATCGTCGCGGGCGCCCTGCCGCCCGGTGTCCAGGCGGCGTCCTGAGCGGCGGCCGATGCGGCTGCTCGTCCTCGGCGCCACCGGCATGCTCGGGCATCGGCTGGTCGCGGAACTGGCGCCGCGGTTCGACGTCGCGGCCGCCAGCCGCGGCCGGCCGGAAGCGGCCCCGGCCGCGCTCGCCGGATCGCGGCAGATCGGCGCGCGGTGGATCGGCGGGCTGGATGCCACGGACGAGGCCATGCTGACCGACGTTCTCGATCGCGAGCGGCCCGATGTCGTGCTCAACGCCGCCGGGGTGGTGAAGCAGCGGCTCGGGTCGGGCGATGTCGAGCGGGCGGTCGCGGTCAACGCCCTGCTGCCGCATCGCCTCGCCCGGCTGTGCCGAGGCCGCGGCCTGCGGCTCATCCATTTCAGCACCGACTGCGTCTTCGCCGGCCGCCCCGGCGATCGCCGCGGGGCCGACGGCTACCGCGAGGACGACCCGGCCGAACCGGCGGACGTCTATGGCCGCAGCAAGCTCCTCGGCGAGCCGACGGGGGCAGGGTGCCTCGTGCTCCGCACCTCCCTCGTCGGCCGCGAACTGGGATCGAGACACGGGCTGGTCGAGTGGTTTCTCGCCCAGGGCGATGGGCCGGTCGCGGGCTATACCGGGGCGCTCTTCACGGGCGTCACCACCGCGGTGGTCGCGCGGCTGGTGGGCGAACTGGTCGACCGGCATCCCCGCCTGGACGGCACCTGGCACGTTGCGGCGGCACCGATCGCCAAGCACGACCTGCTGCGGCTGCTGGGCGCCGCCTTCCGGCGGCCGACCGAGGTCCGCGCCGACGACGCGGTCCGCTGCGACCGCCGTCTCGACGGCAGCCGCTTCCGCGCCGCGACGGGCTGGATTGCGCCGTCATGGGAGAGGATGATCGCCGATCTGGCGACGCACGGTTGAGCCGGGGGCGGGGACATGGCGAGCGACGGGACGATCGAGGCGGCGGCGGCCGACGCGGAGCGGGAGACCCGGCTGCTGCTGCGTCTCTACCGGGCCGCCCCGGACGCGGATCGAGCGGCGGCGCTGCGCGCCCATCTGGCCGGCGGCTGGCGGGATGGCGGCGACCCGAACCCCTGGTTCTCGACACGCTTCTACGCCGCCGGACTGTCCGGCGCGGACATGAGCCCGCTGCTCCACTATGTCCGGCAGGGGGCGGCGGAGGGGCGCCGGCCCCATCCCTGGTTCGACGGCGAGTGGTACGGCCGCCGCTACCTCGGGCGGGACGACGCCGGGGCGGAGGCGCTGGCGCACTTCCTCGAATGCGGGATCGCCGCCGGGCACGTACCCCACCCGGCCCTCGACCGCCCGCCGGTGCTGGAGCGGCTGTCGGCCGTGGCGCCCGAGGAACGGGGCGACGCGTTGCGCGCCGCCATCGCCGGGCGCCGGGGCGCGACCGACCGGGCCCTCGCCCTGGTCGATGCCGACTGGTATCGGGCGGCGCATCGCGACGTCGCCGCGGCCGGCGTCGATCCCGCGGCGCACTATCTCGGCACCGGCTGGCGCGAGGGGCGCGATCCCAATCCGTGGTTCTCGACCCGCTTCTATCTCGACCGGAATCCGGATGCGGCGGCCGAGGAAATCTGTCCGCTCGTCCACTATGTCGAGCGCGGGGCGGCGGCGGGCGCCGATCCGAGCCGCTACTTCCGCACGGCCTGGTATGCCCGCCGCTACCTCCGCGACGGCGACCCGGACGGCGCGCTCGGCCACTTCCTCGCCTCTGGCCTCCGCGCCGGCCTCGTCCCGCACCCGGCCCTCGACCGACCGCACGTCCTGGCACGGGTGAAGGCGATTCCGGCATCGCTCCGCACGGCCGCGCTCAAGGACATGCTGGAGACCGAGAACACCGAGGAGGAGGACCCGATCGCGGCCCTCGTCGACGCCGACTGGTACCGGATGCGGTACCCGGAGATCGGCGCCGTCGATGCCGTCCGTCACTACCTCCGCACCGGATGGAGGGAGGGGCGGGACCCCAATCCCTGGTTCTCGACGCAGTACTACCTCGAGCGCAATCGCACGGCGACGTCGGCCGGCGGGCCCCTGCCGCACTTCGTCGCCCAGGGCGGGCGGCTGGGCCGGCGCCCGAGCGCCGGCTTCGATCTCGCCTGGTACGCGCGGCGGCACCTCGCCGGCGCGGCGCCGGACGCCGCGACCCTGCTGCATTTCCTTCGGGTCGGCCTGCATTCCGGACTGGCGCCGCACCCGGCGCTCGACGGACCGGGCCTGCGCGACCGGGTGCTGGCGGTCCGCCCCGCCGATCGGTCACGCTTCCTGCTCGGGCTGCTGCAACTGGCGTCGCGGCTGCCGGATGCGGAGCCGATGCCGGCCGGGGTGGCCGGGCCGGCCGTCGTTCCCTGGTTCCTGCGTCCGCTGCCGGCGGGGACGACCGCGGTGCTGCTGATCGCTCCGCCGGGGCCGAACGCCCTGCGCCTCGCGCGCCTGGCGGGCCGTGCCCTGCCGGACGACGAGCGACCGATCGCAGCCGCCCCGTCGGCGGGCGGCCTCGTCGTCTCGCCGTCGGACGGGCGGGGCGAGATCGCCTTCCGGCTGCCCGCCGACGCGGCGCTGCTGTGGCCGCTCCTGTCGGCCACCCGCTGTGCCCGGGTGGCGCTGCTCGGCCGCTGGCCCGGCGATGCCGCGCTGGCGCGGCGGCTGCGCGCTGCGGGCATGACCGTCTCGGTCCCCGACGCCACGGCCGAGCCGCGATGACCGGCGCCACCGTCGGCCCACTGGTATCGGTCGTCATCCCGGTTTTCAACGGCGCGGACTACCTGGCGCAGGCGATCGACAGCGCGCTCGGCCAGACCTACCCCGCGATCGAGGTCCTGGTGGTCGACGACGGCTCGACCGACGACGGCGCGACCGCCCGCGTCGCGGCGCGGTACGAGGGGCGCATCCGCTACTTCCACCAGGCGAACGGCGGGGTCGCCGCAGCGCTCAACCGCGGCATCGCCGAGATGCGCGGCGAGCTGTTCTCGTGGCTGAGCCACGACGACCTCTACCTGCCGCGCAAGGTCGAGCGTCAGGTGGCCGCTTGGCGTGCCTTCGGCGGCGACTGCGTGGTCGTCGGCGACTTCGCCACCGCGACGACGGACGGGGCGCCGCTGCGGACCGTTGCGGCGAGCACGACCGACCTTCTCGCCCGGCCGCTCGACGCCCTGATCGACGGCACCCTGAACGGCTGCGCGATGCTCGTGCCGCGCGCCGTCTTCGACCGGATCGGCCGGTTCGATCCGGGCCTGCCGACCACCCAGGACTATCACCTGTGGTTCCGGATGGCGCATCGGGTTCCCTTCGTCCATGTCCCGTCGGTCGACGTGCTGCACCGCCTGCACCCGGGCCAGGGATCGCGCCAGCCCGAGCATCTCGACGAGGCCGGCCAGCTCTACGTCCACGTCCTGGCCGCGGTCCCGCCGCGGCGGATGGCGGCCTATGCCGGCTCGGAACCGGCCTTCCTCGCGCGCTGTCGCGGACGGCTGCAGGCCTATCCGGGCGTCGCCGCCCATATCGACCGGCGGTTGAATGCGCTCTGCGACGAGGCGGACCTCACGCTGGTCCTCCTCGATTCCGGCACCGACGCGGCGGCGGCGATGCGCACCGTCCGGGGCTGGCGGCCGCGGCCGCGCCGGGTGCTGCGGATCGATTGCGGCGGCGGCCCGCTGCGGCGCCCCACGGCCGGCCTGGTCGCGGTCGCGGAGCCCGCCCGCGACGGCGCGGAAGCGCTCGCCCTCGCCGGCCGCGCGGCCGGCGGGGAATGGATCTTCTTCGCGGCGCCGGCGCGGCTGCCCGACATCGAGACGGTGCGCACCGCCCTCCTGACGCAGGCCGCCGGCGATGCCGACATCGTGCCGGCCGGACCCGCCGGCGATGCCGCCTCGCCGCTCGAGAACCTCCTCGTCCGGCGCGGCGTCGCCGGCCGCCTCGCGGCGACGCTGGCGGCCGGAGCGACCCTCGATCCGGAACGGCTCGCCGCGGCCGGCATCGTCGTCGCCCGTCCGCTCGCGGCGGCCGTCCGGCCGGACCTGGAGCGGGCGCTGGCGGGCGACGACCTCGTCCCCTTCGAGGGCATGGGGGCCGAGGCGGGGCTGCTGGCCGCGCTCGACGCCCGTCTCGGGAGGGAGCGGCCGCGGGTCCTCTTCCTCTGCCATTCCGGCGGTGGCGGGACCGTCGTCCATCTGCGCGGGCTGACGGCGGCGCTCGGCCGGCGGATCGCCCCGGTGATCGCCTACGGCGGCCCGGACGGGCGGGTGCGGCTGTCCCTGACCGTCGCGGAGGACGGGCGGGGCGTCGCCTTCGACGTGCCGCGCCAGCACCGGGCGCTCGTCCGCGTCCTGCGGCGCGCCGGCATCCGGCGCGTCGACATCTTCCACACCCACGGGTTCGATGCCGCGGCCGAGCGGCTGGTCGCCGATCTCGACATTCCGTTCGACATCACCCTGGTCGACTACCACCACGTCGCCCACCACCCCCACCTGCTGACGTCCCAGGGGCGATTCTGCGGCGACCGACGGGTGGCCGCCCGCGATCCGCTCGTCCTGCGGTCAGGACCGAGCGCCCTCTTGGTCCGTGCCGCGCGGGCGGTGGCGATCTCGCGCGACGTGGCGCACCGCACCGCTGCGATCGCCCCCGGCATCCCGCTCGTCTGCGCCGCGCACTGGGCGCGGCCGCCGGGCGATCGTCGCACGGTGCTGCCCCGCCCCCTCGATGCCGCATCGGAACCGCTGCGCGTCCTGCTGGTCGGCACCATCACCCCGCTCAAGGGCAGGGACGTGCTGGCGGAGGCGGCGCGGATCGTGCGGAGCGGCCGTCTGCCGATCCGCTTCCACGTCGTCGGCAGCGTCCTGCCGCCGCCGCCCCTGCCCGACGACGTGATCGCGATCCGCCCGGCCGCCGATCTCTCCCGCTCGCAGGGCGCGATCGCCGAGATCGGCGCCCATCTCGGCTGGCTGCCGGCGCAGGCACCCGAAACCTGGTCCTACGCGCTGACCGACCTCATCGCAGCCGGCCTGCCGCTGGCGGCGGGCGCGATCGGTGCCATTCCGGAGCGCTGCGCCGGCCGGCCCTGGACCTGGCTGCTGCCATGGGACAGCACCGCGGGCGCCTGGGTCGACCTCTTCCTGCGGCTGCACGCCACGGCCCTGGCCGAGCCGCCGCGCTGGGTGCCGGTCGACCATCTGCCGCCGGCCGAGCCCTTCTATCCCGACCGCTATCTGGAGCCGCTCGCCCGATGACCGAGGTTGCGGCGGATGGCGCGCTCGCCGGCAAGCGCGTCCTGGTGACGGGGGGCACCGGTTCGCTCGGGCAGGCGCTGGTCCGGCGGCTGCTGTCGGGTGCGGCGGGGCCGGTGGAGCGGGTCGTCGTGCTGTCGCGCGACGAGGCCAAGCAGCACGACATGCGGATCGCGCTGCGGCATCTGGCGGCGGCGACCGACGAGGTCATCTACGGCGACTTCCGCCGCCGCCTGCAGTTCCGCATCGGCGACGTCCGCGATCCCGATGCGGTGGCCGCCGCCCTCGACGGCATCGACGTCGTGGTCCACGCCGCCGCCATGAAGCAGGTGCCGACCTGCGAATATTTCCCCCACGAGGCGGTGCGGACGAACGTCGAGGGCGCCCACGTCCTGATGACGGCGCTCCAGCGCAGCCGTCGTCCGGTTGAGGCGGTGGTCGGCGTCTCGACCGACAAGGCGGTCGAGCCGGTCAACGCCATGGGCATGAGCAAGGCGCTGCAGGAGCGGGTCATGATCGCCGCCCAGCTCGCCCTGCCGGCGACTCGCGTCGCGCTGGTGCGCTACGGCAACGTGCTGGCCTCGCGCGGGTCGGTGGTGCCGCTGTTCCGCCGGCAGATCCTGGCCGGCGGGCCGGTGACCGTCACCGACCCGGCGATGACCCGGTTCCTGCTGCCGATGGCGGCGGCGGTCGATGCCGTCCTGCTCGCCCTCTCGTGCTGCGGCGCGGGCGAGATCCTGGTGCCGCGGATCGCCTCGGCACGCATCGCCGACGTCGCCCGCGCCATGATCGGCGACCGCCCGGTGGCGACCGTGACGACCGGCATCCGCCCCGGCGAGAAGCTGCACGAGACCTTGATCTCGGCCGAGGAATCGCCGCGTGCACGCGATTGCGGCGACCATTGGCGGATCCGCCCGATGCTGCCCGAACTGGCCGCGTCCGGGTCGGTCCCGGACCCCGTCTGGGCCTACCACTCCGCGAGCCGGCCGCTCGATGCCGACGCCGTGCGCGCCCTGCTCGCCGGCCACGACCTGCTGCCCGAACGGCCGGCCGCCGGCCCGCGCTAGCGTCTCCGGCAGCCGCGGAGCGCCGGCCGTGGCGCCGCTGCGACACAGTGCCCTAGACGTGCCGCGACGCCGGCGAATCCGCAAATCCCCATGGATTGCCGGGGCTTGCCGCCCTAACCTGCGGCGCGCAAGGGGCGACGGGAGCGGGTGGCATGGTGCCGGAGATGATCGCGGGTAAGGCGGCGTGGAAGGGTCCGGAGGTGGACTACCGCGCCGAAATGATGCACCGCTTCACGGCGGACGAGGTGGCGGAGATCGACGCCGCGCTCCGCGCCTGCGGCGAACGGGACATCCCCGAGATCACCCGCGAGACCTTTCCGCTGCCGGGTTTCGGACCGCGGATCCAGGCGCTGCGCGACCAGTTGCTCGATGGCCGCGGCGTCGTCCTGATGCGCGGCTTCCCGCGCGAGCGCTACTCGGCCGACGAGATGGCGCGCATCTATATCGGGCTCGGCGTCCATTTCGGCATCCCGACGGCGCAGTCCTGGCAGGGCCAGCTTCTCGGCAGTGTCATCGACATCGCCGACGTCGTCGAGAAGGTGCGCGGCTACAATGCCGGCGGCCACATGAACTTCCACATCGACGGGTCGGCCTGCGACATCGTCGCCCTGATGTGTCTCCGGGCCGCCAAGTCGGGCGGCGCCAGCCGCATCGTCAGTGTCGCCGCCCTGCACAATGCACTCCTCGCCACCCGGCCCGACCTCGTCGAGGTGCTCTATCGCGGCTTCTACCACCGCAACCACGAGATGGACGCGCTGCACTCGCTGTTCCCGGCGCAGAGCGACCATCGGCTGCCGTTCCTCAGCCAGCGCGACGGCCGCATCACCTGCCTCGCGTCGGGCTGCATCCGCTACGCGGTCCAGTATGGCGGCGTCGACATGACGCCGCTCGAGGTCGAGGCCTACGACACCTGGCAGCGGATGGCGCAGTCCGAGGAGTTCTTCCTCGACATGAATTTCGAGGAAGGCGACATCCAGTTCCTCAACAACCGCAGCGTCATGCACGCGCGCACCGACTACGAGGACCATCCCGAGGTGTCGCGGCGGCGCCACCTGCTGCGGCTGTGGCTGCGCGTGCCGGAGTGGCCGGCGCGCGAGCCGAACCAGATCTTCATGAACGAGGTCGACTGCCGCCACTGGCAGGAGAAGAACCGGCGCCCGTTCATGGACCTGCCGTCGCGCTACCTGGCCGAACTGACCGCGGCGCAGGAGCGGCGCATCCGCGAGGCTGCAGTCCTCCGGCCGGACGCAACCGCAGGGAGCTATGCCAGCGCCGGCGCGTGGATGCGCGCCCGGGCGGCTGCGGGACCCGCGTCCTAGTTGCCGCCGGCCGGCGCCGTCCGACTACCGCATGCGGCCGCGATCTGCTAGACGCCACGGATCGTCTTGCCGACCCGGGCCCCGGCCCGGCGCCGAAGGTCGCGTTCGTCACCGCAACGTCGTACACCTATAAGCAGCGCCAACAAGTCAGGGTTCCGGACGGCTTGAGACACAGGCAAATCCGGGCCGCAACGAACCCAAGAAGCTGGACAGGGACATGGACTTCGCCATAACCCGGAAAATCGAGATCGATGCCGGGCACCGGATCGCCAGTCATGGCTCCAAGTGCCGCCATCTCCACGGCCATCGCTACGTCGTGGAAGCGACCTGCCGGGCGGTGTCGGGGGAGCTCGTGCAGACCGGCGAGCAGTCCGGGATGATCCTCGATTTCGGGTTCCTGAAGGACGAGATGGTCCGCCTCGTCGACCTGCCCTGCGACCACGGCCTCATCGTCGCGCTCGACGACACCGCGCTCTTGGAGATGTTCGTCCCGCGCGGCGAGGATGCCGGCGGATGGATCGCCGGGATCGCCCGCGAGGTCGCCGAGAACGGCTACGCCCAGCGCACCGAGGCCCATATCGGGCAGAAGCTCTACATCATCGCGTCTCCGCCGACCGCGGAGTGCCTCGCCCGCCACTGGTTCGAGCGGCTGTCGCCGGCGATCGCCGAGCGCAGCGGCGGCCACGCGCAGCTGGTCGGCGTGCGGGTGTGGGAGACCCCGAACTGCTTCGCCGACTTCGGCCTCGCGGGCACCATCGACGCGCCGCGGGCATGGTCGGAGTCGGGGCGGCCCTTCTAGGCCCGGGTTTCCGGCCGGCGACGGCCATGGACTTCCGCAAGATCCGCTACTTCGTCGCGGTCTTCGAGGAAGGCAGCATCAGCCGAGCGGCGCTCCGCGAACACATCGCCCAGCCGGCCCTGTCGGTGCACATCCGGCAGCTGGAGGCCGACCTGTCGGTCCGGCTCTTCGAGCGATCGACCCAGGGCGTGCAGCCGACCGCGGCCGGCCGCCACCTCTACAAGCTGTGCTGTGGGCTGCTGCGCGGGCTCGACTCGGCGCGACAGGAAATGCTGGATTTCGGCGGCACCGTCGCCGGCTCCATCCGGCTCGGCCTGATGCCGACCATCTGCCGCGGGATCCTCGCGCAGGTGCTCGACGAATACACGCGGACCTATCCACGGGTCGAGATCGAGATCGTCGAGGCCTATAGCGGCACGCTCGCCGATCGCCTCGTCGCCGGCGACCTCGACCTCGCGATCTGCAACCGGCCGGCCTCCCAGACCAGTCTCAAGCTGCGGCTCCTCTACAGCGACCGGCTCCTGCTCGTCTCCGGCACCGCCGCCCGGCGGCAGCCGTGGCAGCCGGTGCGGCTCGATGCGGCCGAGGACCTGAAGCTCGTGCTGCCCTCCGCGCACCATTCGCTGCGGCGCATCCTCGACCGGCAGATCAAGGCGGGAACCATCCGCCCGGCCCGCGTCATCCAGGTCGACGGGCTGGGCGCGACGATGGAGTTCGTCGGCGCGTCGGACTGGTCGACCGTCCTGCCGAGCGCCGCCGTGGTCAACGACCAGGCCTCGGGCCGCTTCGCGATCAACCCGATCGCTTCGCCGACGCTGGCGTCGGACATCTACGTCATGCATCCGCCGGAACTGCCCCTGTCGCTGCCGGCGCAGACCATCGTCCAGATGATCCAGGACGCCTTGCAGGAGGTGGCCGGCCGCTACGCGTCATAGTTCCGGGCGATAGCCCATATATGTCATCAGCATTTGCCGCGATGGCCTCGACTTGCGCAGATTTGAATCAATCAAGAATGCCGGGTCGGGGGATACGCGAAGGATGGGCGGGGCTGGTCCGCAGGCGCGCAAGGCCGTCATCGTCGGCGGGTCGGTCGCCGGCCTGTTCGTCGGCAACATGCTGCATCGTCAGGGCTGGGACGTCGCCGTGTACGAGCGCGTGCCGGACGACCTCGCCTCCCGCGGCGCCGGCATCGCCCGGCACGCCGAGATGGTGCCGATCATGGCCGCAGCCGGCGTCACGGAGACGGGACCGCTCGGCATCGAGGTCGAGGGCCGGGTGGCGGTCGACCGCCACGGGCGGGAGCTCGGGCGGTTCCGCTTCGCCCAGCACCTCACCTCCTGGAGCTATGTCTACAATCCGCTGAAGGCCGCGTTCCCGGCCGGCCGCTACCATGGCGGGCGGGAACTGGTGGCGATCGAGCGACAGGCGGGACGGCCGGTCGCCTGCTTCGCCGACGGCAGCCGCGTCGTGGCGGACCTCGTCGTCGGCGCCGACGGTTTCCGCAGCCGGGTCCGCGCCCTCTTCGCCGCCGCGGTGGTGCCGCGCTACGCCGGCTATGTCGCCTGGCGCGGGCTGGTGCCGGAGGCGGAACTGCCGGCGGCGTTCCGCGCCGCGGGTTTCGGCGACTACTGCTTCTGCTTTCCGCCCGGCGGCCAGTTCATCGGCTATCCCGTGGCCGGGGCGGACGATTCGGTCGTCCCCGGCCGGCGCCGCTACAATTTCCTCTGGTACCGCCACGTACCCGACGGGGCGCCGCTCGCCGACCTGCTGACGGACGGCTCCGGCCAGCGCCACGACTACTCGATCCCGCCGCCGCTGATCCGCCCCGATCTGGTGGCCCGCCTCCATCGCGATGCCGCGGCCGACCTGCCGCCGGCTCTGGCCGACGTGGTCGGCCGGGTCGCGCATCCGATGCTGCAGCCGATCTACGACGTCGAGTCCGACCGCATCGCCTTCGACGGCGTCGCCCTGATCGGCGACGCCGCCTTCGTCGCGCGCCCGCATGCCGGCATCGGCGTCTTGAAGGCGGGCGAGGATGCCCATGCCCTGGCCCTGGCGTTGGCGGCAGAGCCCCGCGTGGCCGCCGCGCTCGACCGCTTTTCCGCCGAGCGGCTGCCGGCCGGCAAGCAGGCGGTGGCGCTCGGCCGTCGCCTCGGTGCCTTCATCGAGCGCGGCCTCGATACGCCCCAGACCGACCCGTCGCTCGGCCTGACGACCGAGTTCATCCTGCGGGTCAGCGCCCGGCCGCCCTCGCATTCGCCCGAGCTCGCGGCATGATCGAACCCGTCATCGACGCCCATCACCACATCTGGCGGCTGGCGGCGACGCCCTGGCTGCAGGGACCGCCGGTGCCGCGCATCTTCGGCGCCTACGAGCCGCTGCGCCGCGACTACGGCATCGACGAGTATCTCGCCGACATCGCCGGCGCGGGCGTCGTCCGCTCCGTCTTCGTCCAGGTCAACGTCGCGCCCGGCGGCGAGGTCGAGGAGGTCGCCTGGGTGCAGTCGGTCGCCGACCGGGCCGGCTTTCCGCATGCGGTCACCGGCTTCGCCGATCTGGCGTCGCCCGATGTCGGCGACGTGCTCGACCGCGAGATGGCGGTCGCGAACCTGCGTGCGGTCCGCCAGCAGATCCACTGGCACGAGCGGCCGCTCTACCGCTTTGCGCCGCGCCCCGACGTGATGAACGATCCGGCATGGCGCCGCGGCCTGCGGGAGGTCGAGCGGCGCGGCCTGCATTTCGAGCTCCAGGTCTTCGCCGGCCAGATGGCCGACGCGGCGGCGCTGGTCCGCGACTTCCCCGGCGTCACCTTCATCCTGCTCCATGCCGGGATGCTGGCGGATCGCAGCGCGGACGGATGGACGGCGTGGCGCCGCGGCATGGACGCGCTCGCGGCCTGCCCCAACGTCGCGGTCAAGCTCTCCGGTCTCGGTACCTTCGACCGCGCCTGCAGCGAGGACCGCTGGCGGCCGGTGATCGTCGAGACGGTCGACCGGTTCGGTGCCGACCGCTGCCTCTTCGGCAGCAATTTCCCCATCGAGAAGCTGTGGACGGACTATGCGACGCTGCTCGCCACCGTCCGCCGCTGCATCGCGCATCTGCCCGAGGCCGGCCGGCGCGCGGTTCTGCACGACACCGCCCGCCGCCTCTACCGGCTGTGACGGGCATCAGACGGAGCGGAGGAAGGCGATGAGGATCGGAGTGGCCGGGTTGGGGCGGATGGGGGCGGCGATCGCCCGCCGCCTCATCGATGTCGGGCACGAGGTCGCGGTGTGGAACCGGACCGGGGCGAGGGCGGAGCCGCTCCGCGCCCTGGGCGCGACGGTGGCGGCGACGCCGCGGAGCCTCGCCGCCGGTGCGGAGGCGGTCATCACCATCCTGACCGACGCCGCTGCCATCGATGCCGTCTATGGCGGCCCCGACGGCCTGCTCGCCGGCGATGTGAAGGGGCGGCTCTTCATCGAGATGAGCACGGTGCGGCCGGAGGACGAGCGCGCCCTTGCCGCGCGGGTGGCGGCGGCGGGTGCGACGCTGGTCGAATGCCCCGTCGGCGGCACCGTCGGGCCGGCGCTGCAGGGCAAGCTGCTGGGACTGGCCGGCGGCGCGGCCGAGGACGTCGCGCGGGCCCGGCCGATCCTGGAGCAGCTGTGCCGGCGCGTCGACCATGTCGGGCCGATCGGCGCCGGCGCCAGCATGAAGCTCGCGATCAACCTGCCGCTCGCCGTCTTCTGGCAGGCGTTCGGCGAGGCCTACGCGCTCTGCCGCCATCTCGACGTCGATCGCGGCTGGCTGGTCGAGCTGTTCGCCGACACCTCGGGCGGTCCCAACGTGCTGAAGGCGCGCGGTGCGGCGGTCGCCAAGACGCTGGCGACCGCCGAGCAGGGCTCGGCCACCTTCGACTGCGATTCGATCCGCAAGGACCTGCGGACCATGGTCGCCGAGGCGCACGCGCTGGGATTCGACCTGCCGATCGCCGAGCGCACGCTCGCCGTCTACGACGAGGCGAGCAGGGCCGGATGGGGCGGGCGCGACTGCACCGAGCTACCGGCCTACTGGTCGGCCCGGACGAAGGGGTGACGATGTCGGACGCACGGCCGGTGGCGATGATCGGCCTCGGCATCATGGGGTCGGCGATGAGCCGGAACCTGATCGAGGCCGGCTTCACCGTCTATGGCGTCGATCCGGCCCCGGCAGCCCGCCAGACCTTCCGCGAGATGGGCGGCCGGCTGGTGGAGACGGCGGCGGAAGCGGCTGCCCGGGCGGACATCCTTCTGACCTGCCTGCCGTCGGCGGCGGCGCTGCACGCCGTCGTCGACGACCTCGCCGCGGCGCCGCCCGGCGACCGCGTGCTGGCCGAGACCAGCACCCTGACGCTGGCCGACAAGGAGCAGGCGCGCGACGCGCTCGCCGCCCTCGGCATCACCATGCTCGACTGCCCCTTGTCGGGCTCCGGCAGCCAGGCGAAGACGCGCGACGTGCTGGTCTATGGCAGCGGGCCCGTGGAGGCCTGGAACCGCTGCCTGCCGGTGTTCCACGGCTTCTCGCGCGGGCCGCATCACCTGGGCGTCTTCGGCAACGGCTCGCGGATGAAGTACGTCGCCAACCTGCTGGTGGCGATCCACACGGTCGCGGCCGGCGAAGCCTTCGCGCTCGCCCGCAAGGCAGGGCTCGACCCGGCGCAGATGTTCGAGGTGGTGGCGGACGGCGCCGGCGGGTCGCGCGCCATGCAGGTGCGCGGCGGCATGCTGATCGCCGACCGCTACCGCCCCGTCGAGACCATGCCGCTCGACCTCTGGCGCAAGGACCTCAAGGTCATCGCCGAGTTCGCGACCGAGGTCGGCTGCCCGACGCCGATGTTCGCCGCCTGCTCGGCGCTGTTCCAGGCCGCGATCGCGTCGGGCTACGGCGACCAGGACACCGCGGCGGTCGCGCTGGTCTCCGAAGGGCTGGCAGGGTTGGGTCGGAAATGAAGAGACGATCAAGTATTTGACCGTATCGCGCTGCCGACCCTAGGATCAGGCGAAATCGACGACAGATCGATGGAAAGTGGAGGGAGAAATGGTCAGCAAGACGAGCAGTGGGACCACGGCCGGTCCGTCCCGGCGTGACGTCATTCGCGGTCTCGGCGCGGCCGGCATCGGCGCCGCGGCCCTGGCGGCGGCACCGCGCACCTGGGCCCAGGCGCGGGCGCCGGTCAGCCTCAGCTTCTGGACCTTCGAGAACCCGCAGCAGCGCCCGTGGCTGCACAAGCGGATCCGGCTCTTCACGGAGCAGAACCCGCAGGTCAAGGTCGATTTCCAGTTCTTCCCCTTCGGCGATCTCGGGAAGAAGCTGAGCGTCGGCTTCGCCACCGGGACCGCTCCCGACGGGTTCGTCAGCCAGGACTGGTTCATGCCGACCTGGCTCGCCAAGGATCTGCTGGCACCGCTCGACGTGCAGCGCCTCGGCTATTCCTCGGTGCAGAGCTTCAGCGACGACTTCACCCAGGCGTTCGTCGCCGGCGCCACCAAGGACGGCAAGGTCTACGGCTATCCGCTCTGGTTCTACGGCTTCGCCAACTACCTCAACACCAACCAGTTCAAGGAGGTCGGGCTCGACGCCGAGAAGGACTGGCCCAAGACCTGGGCCGAGCTGGGCGAGGTGGCCAAGCGACTGACCATCAAGAGCGGCGAGCGCTTCACCCGGCAGGGCTTCAAGTTCGCCATGCACGCCGCCCAGTGGACGATGATCCAGTTCAACCCGATCCTCATCCAGCATGGCGGGCAGTGGTTCGACGCCGCGGGCCGCTGCACGATCAACAGCGAGGCCGGGGTGAAGGCGATGACGGTGCGTGCCTCGATCGCCCGCACCTACGGTGCCGAGGACCCGGCCGATTCGATCGCGACCGCGCCGCTGCCGCAGATGGACTGGCTGCGCGAGCGCGCCTCGATGTTCTTCTGCCACCCGATCCCCCCGGCCGCGATCGCCTCGCAGAACCAGAAGATGCTGAACGAAGGCTACTACCGGCCGGTGCAGTATCCGGGCGTCGAGCCGGGCAAGGGCTTCTCCACCACCTACGGCTTCAACCTCGTCGTCAACGCCAGGGCGCCGAAGGAGAAGCAGGAGGTCCTGCACGACCTCTACAAGTTCATGATGAGCGACCTCGCCGACTGCTGGAAGGACACGGCACCCTTCACGCTCGCGCGCAAGACCGGCTGGGCGGACAATCCCGAGGTCCGCAAGTTTCCCCATGTCGACGAGATCATCAAGGCGAAGGACCAGGGCGTCTACCTGCCGCGGACCGTCGTCTACAACGAGCTCGCCGACGCGGTGCATCGCGGCGTCCAGCGCATCATGCTGAACCGCGCCGACATCAAGGCGACGCTGGACGAGATCGCGGCCGAGGTCGACCGCGCCACCGAGGCGTCGAAGCGGGGCTGAACCAGGGACGGCCGCGGGGCGCCCCGGCGTCCCGCGGCGCCATCGGCGAGGAACGATGACGGACAGCGTGCGACATGGCGGCTTGGCCGAAG
>NZ_JAYSFE010000002.1:0-42741 GCF_041913585.1 Allostella sp. | reverse complement strand
GACATCAAGGCGACGCTGGACGATATCGCGGCCGAGGTCGACCGCGCCCCCGCGGCGTCCACGCGGGGCTTACCCCGGGACGGCCGGGGGGGGCCCCGCCCCCCCGCGGCGACCGCCGGCGAGGAACGATGACGGACAGTGTGGGACATGGCGGCCTGGCGGGGGCCGGCGCCTATCCGCGGCCGGCGCGCCGACGGTTCTGGCGGCTGCATTTCCAGCGCCGGATCACCCTCTGGGGCATCGCCTTCGTGGCGCCGACGCTGCTCTTCTTCCTCGTCTTCAAGTTCGGGCCGATGGTCTGGGCGATCGAGCTCAGCTTCACGTCCTACGACATGGTGTCGACGCCGACCTTCGTCGGCCTCGACAACTACCGCAAGCTGGCGGGCGACCCCGTGTTCCTCGCCAGCCTCGCCAACACGCTCGTCTACATCGCCGGATCGACCGCGCTCATCACGGTGGTCAGCCTCGCCCTCGCCATGGCGATCAACAGCCGGGTCCCGGGTGCGCGCTACTGCATGATGGCGATGTTCCTGACGAACCTGATGCCGATCATCGCCGTCTGCCTCGTCTGGCGTTTCCTGCTGCATCCGTTCGGCCTGATGACCCAGCTCCTGGCGCCCTTCGGCGTCGACCGCGTCGACTGGCTGACGGACAGCCGGACCGCGATGCCGGCCATCATCGCCGTCACCACCTGGCGCTTCGCGCCCTATTTCATGGTCGTCTTCCTGGCCGGGCTGCTGGCGATCCCCCGGGACTACTACGAGGCGGCCGAGATCGACGGGGCGACCGTGCGCCACCGCTTCGTCCACGTCACCCTGCCGCTGCTGATGCCGACCATCTTCTTCGTCGTCGTCATCTCGGCGCTCCTGTCGGCGCGCATCTTCCTCATGCCCTACATCATGACCGGCGGCGGCCCGGGCAACGCCACCCGCGTGCTCTCGATGCTGATCTACGAGACCGGCTTCTCCTACCTGAAGATGGGGGAGGCGGCGGCGATCTCGGTCGTGCTCTTCGCCATCATGCTGGTCTTCACCATGGGCCAGATGCGGCTCTTCATGCGCGGCGAGCGGGTCCACGGATGACGGCGGCGTCCCTTCCGGCGCTGCGGCGCCGTCCCTGGCCGGCCTGGATGCGGCGCACGAAGCCGTGGGTCGGCCTCGCGCTGCTGCTGGCCCTGACCCTGGCCTTTCTGCTGCCGATCCTGTGGATGACGACGACGTCGTTCCAGGCCGGCGAAAAGATGTTCCAGCTGACGACGGAATGGATCCCGTCGGTCTGGCATCCGGAGAACTACCCGAATGCGCTCGGCCGGGCGCCCTTCCCGACCTTCTTCCTCAACTCGACGGTGGTCTCCGTCATCGTCATGGTCGGCAACGTCGTCTTCTGCACGCTGGCCGGCTACGGCCTCGCCAAGTTCCGCTTCCCGGGCGATCGCTGGGTGCTGCTCGCGATCCTCTGCACCCTGATGCTGCCGCTCGAGGTGACGCTCGTCCCGACCTTCCTCGTCGTCTACAAGTTCGGCTGGCTCAACAGCTACCAGGGCATCGCCGGGCCGCTGGTCATCGAGGCGTTCGGAATCTTCCTGATGCGCCAGTCGATCCTGTCGATCCCGTCCGACTACATCGAGGCGGCGCGCATCGACGGGGCGGGCGAACTGCGCATCCTGTGGAAGATCATCGTGCCGCAGTGCCGGCCGGCGCTGGCCGTGCTGGCGGTCTTCGCCTTCCGCGACAGCTGGGACCAGTTCCTGTGGCCGCTGACCGTCGTCTCGGTCAACGAGTACCGCACGTTCCCGCTCGGCCTCGTCGCCTTCGGCGAGGACTACGGCACGCCGCCGACCGAGCAGATGTCGATCGCCGTGCTGGCGACGATCCCGGTCTTCCTGCTGTTCGCGGTGCTGCAGCGCTGGGTCAACCGCGGCTTCGGCCTGAGCGGCCTCAAATAGGAGCTTCCGTCCGTCATGGAGAAGGTCAGGATCGCCATCGCCCACTGGGGCGCCGGCATCGCCCCGGTGTTCGCCGGCGTCGAGGGCGGCTATTTCCGCGCCGAGGGGCTGGATGCCGAACTGGTGCCGATCCTGGGGCACCCCAGCGCCATGCGGGCGCTGATCGCGGGCGAGGTCGAGTTCACCAACTCGGTCGGGCCGGAACTGATCCTGGCCAACCGGAGGCACGGTGGCGACGGCGTCGTCATCGCCTCGGCCATCGGCCGCTCGGCGCAGCAGGTTTCGGCGCGGCCCGGCCTCCGGACGCGCGACGACCTCCGCGGCAGGCGCTGGGGGGTGGTCGCCCGCAACGACGCCGACGAGGGCTCGATCGTCATGGCGTTCGAGCGCTGGGGCTGGGACCCGGCGAAGGATGCCGAGATCGTCGTCGTCGGCACCGACGGCCCGCGCCTCGACAGGCTTCTGGATGCCGCCCGGGTCGACGTCGCGATCATGCACGCGCCGGAACCCTTCCAGGCCGCCAAGCGCGGCTGGCAGGTGGTCGAGGACCTGGGCCGGCTCGACGTCGCCTTCCAGAACAGCTGTGCGGCCACCACCCGCCGCGTCGCCGCCGCCCGGCCGGAGACGGTGCAGCGCTACGTCCGCGCCTACGCCCGCGCCGTCTACCGCTTCCGCACCGACGCCGAGTTCGGCATCGCGACGCTGGCGAAATACACGGGCGAGCCCGACCGCGGCGTGCTCGCCGACACCTGGGTGCTGTTCGCCCGGCTGATGGGCGGCATGATGTTCCCGAGCCTCGAGGGAATGCGCAACGCCAGCCACGTCCTGCACCGGCTGGGCGCCATCCCGGAACCGGTCGCGCCCGAATCCGTCGTCGACCTCGGCCCCGTCGCCGCCCTGGAGCGCGACGGCTTCTTCGCCACCTTCATGGGGAAGCCGGCGTAGGAGCGCCGGGAGCTACCGCCGCCGCACCTGGTGGGCCAGCGTGAACTCGTCGGTGCGGCCGGGGAATGCGAGGTCGGGGCGCATCGCCCAGCTGTGCAGGTTGTGGAGCAGCGGCACGAAGCCGACATCCTCCACCGCCTCACGGGTCGCCTGACGCAGCAGCGCCTCGGCCCGGGCCGGGTCGACCGTCGCCAGCGCCTCGTCGTAGAGCGCGTCGAGGCGGGGGTTGGAGTAGCGGCCGCGGTTGCCGGCGCCGCGCCCGCGCTCCTTGTCCCAGGTCAGCAGGCTGAAGGTCATGAACGACGACGGCTCGCCGGTGACGATGCCGTAGCCGGTCAGCAGGAAGCTGTATTCGAGCCGGCCCGAGGCCGGGAAGAAGGCCGCCGGCGGCACCGCCACGACGCTGGTCTGGATGCCGACGCGCGCCAGCATCTGGCCGACCGCCTGGGCGAGCTGGGCATCGTTGGGGTAGCGGTTGCGCGGGGCGTGCAGGGTGACGCCGAAACCGTCCGGATAGCCCGCCTCGGCGAGCAGCCGGCGAGCGGCGGCAGGGTCGTGGCGGTCGGTCGGCAGGTCCGGATCGAAGCCGGGGAAGCCGGCCGGCATGATCTGGCCGGTCGCGGCGGCATGGCCCTCCATCACCCGCTCGACCAGGGCGCGGCGGTCGATCGCGAGGGCGATCGCCCGGCGCACCCGGATGTCGTGAAAGGGGTTGCGGTCGAGCGGCTGGCCGTTGCGGTCGACGACGAGCGGCGCCCGGTCGCGGTGCCGGTCCATGGCGAGGAAGATGATGCGCGTCGTCACCGCGTCCTGCACGGCGACCCGCGGATTGCGCTTCAGCCCGGCCACGTCCGACAGCGGGACATAGTCGATGATGTCGACATGGCCGGACAGCAGTGCCGCCACCCGGGCGGCGTTGTTGGCGATGGGCACGACGACGACGCGCCGCCATTCCGGCCTCTCGCCCCAATAGCCGTCGAACCGCTCCAGCACCAGGTGCTCGCCGCGCTTCCACTCGACGACGCGGTAGGGCCCGGTCCCGGCCGCGCCCTGGCCGGCGTTGATCTGCTCGGAGGTGGCGAAGAGCGGCCCCTCGCGCCCCTCGCCCGCCGCGGCGGCGAGGGCCTGGTGCGACATGATCGAGATGCCGGAGAGGTAGAGGGGCAGCGCCGTGAAGAGGCCCTCGGTGTGGAGGCGCACCGTGTGGGGATCGACAATCTCGACCCTGCGGATGCGCCTGGTGTAGCCGGTCAGCGGCGAGGGGCTGTTGGGGACCGCCGCCACCCGTTCGATCGAGGCCTTGACGTCGGCGGCCGTCATCTCGCCGCCGTCATGGAAGCGGACGCCGCGGCGCAGCCGGAACTCCCACACGTCATCGGCGACGAGCGACCAGGAGGTGGCGAGGCCCGGCTTCAGACGCAGCGCCTCGTCGCGCTCCACCAGGGCCGAGTAGACGTGCATGGCCAGGGCGAGGTTGGCGCTGAGGCTGGCGAAGTGCGGGTCGAGCGACGTCGTCTCGACCTGGGTCCCGATCCGGAGGTCCTGGGCCTGCCCCGGCGGTGCGGCGAGGAGGGCAGCAATCAGCACCAGGGCGAGCCGGAGCGGACGGAATGGCATGGAGGTCTTTCCCGAAGGGTGGTTCACGGGCGGTCGCGGCACGCGTAAACGGTTCGCACCGCCCTGTCCACGAGGCCCCGCATGACGCCCGCCCATACGATCGTCCGCAACGGCCTGCTGGTCGACGCGCAGCGTCATCGCGTCGAGCCGCGGGACATCCGGATCGCCGGCGGCCGCATCGTCGAGATCGGGCCCTGGGGACTGCCGGCGCCCGGCGACGCCGCCGTCGTCGACGCGTCCGGCCGGCTGATGATGCCGGGCCTCGTCAACGCCCACACCCACAGCCACGGCAACCTGCCGCGGAGCCCCGGCGACAAGTGGACGCTCGAACTGGCGCTCCATCTCAACCCCTCGATCCGCGGCAACCAGACGCTGGAGGACAAGTACCTGTCGGCGCTCCTCGGCGCGGTCGAGATGCTGAGCAAGGGCTGTACCGCCTGCTACGATCTCTTCTACGAATTTCCCGCGCCGTCGCAGGAGGGCCTCGACGCGGTCGCCCGCGCCTACCGGGACGCCGGCATCCGCGCCGTGGTGGCGCCGCTGATGGCCTCGCAGTCCTTCTACCGGGCGATCCCCGGGCTGCTCGAGGCGCTGCCGGCCGAGGCGCGCGAGGCGCTGGCGCGCGGGCCGGGCGGCGACGACGACGGGGCCGCGGCGCTGGCGACGGCGCGGCGCACGCTGGACGGCTGGGCCTTCGACCGCGACCGGGTGCGCATGGCGCTGGCGCCGACCATCCCGCTGCACTGCTCGGACGAGTTCTGGCGGCGGGCGGCGGGGCTGGCCCGCGACCACGGCGTCGGCCTGCACACCCACCTCGCGGAGTCGAAGGTCCAGGCGGTCGCCGGCATGCGCCGCTACGGGCGGACCCTGACGGCCCATCTCGACGGCCTCGGCGTCCTCGGGCCGGACTTCACGGGTGCCCACGGCGTCTGGCTCGACGACGAGGACATGCGCCGCATGGCCGGGGCGGGGGCGACGGTGGCGCACAATCCGGCCAGCAACATGCGCTACGGCTCGGGACTCGCCGCGGTGCGACGGATGCGCGACCACGGCGTCACGGTCGGCATCGGCACCGATTCGCGCACCTGCTCGGACAATCTCAACATGTTCGAGGCGATGCGGCTCGCCTCCTTCACCTCGCGGGTGCGCGGGCCGGACTACCGGCGCTGGCTCGCGGCCGACGAGGTCTTCGCCATGGCGACCGAGGGCAGCGCCCGGGCGCTCGGCTTCGGCGACATCGGGCGCATCGCCCCGGGGGCGCTGGCCGACATCGTCTTCCTCGACCGGCGCTCGCTCAACTACGTCCCGCTCAACGATCCGACGCTGCAGATCGTCAACGCCGAGGACGGCACCGGCATCCATTCGGTGATGGTGGGCGGGCGGATGGTGGTCGAGGCCGGGCGGGTGACGACGGTCGACATCGACCGGCTGATCGACCGCTGCGAGGCGGCGATGGAGCGGCTGCGCGCGGCCAACGACGGCGCCCACCGCATGGCCAAGGCGCTGGAGCCGGTCGTCGGCTCGTTCTGCGCCGCCATGGGCGCCGAGCCCTATCACGTCCACCGGTTCGTCGACGACGGCGAGCGGCCGCGGCCCGAGGGCTGCGGCCACCGCCACGGCTGAGCTACGCCGCGCTGCGCTCGATGTGGCGGGCGAGGTCGCCCAGCGTCGCATAGGCGGCGAGGTCGTCGGGAGTCAGCGAGACCCCGGTCTCGACCTCGATGGCGATGCACAGCTCCATCCGGGCGAGGCTGTCCATCTCCAGCCGCTCCAATTGGACGTCGGCCGCGCCGGCGAGAAAGGGCCCCCGCACCGAAGGCTCGTAGATCAGGGCGACGCTGCCGATCTCCAGCCCGTCCACCAGCACCTGCCGAATTCTCGCCGCCTCGTCCATCGTCGCGATCCCTCGCCTGGATTGGCCGCGCCTAGGCCGCGGCGGGATAGAAGCCGCGGACCCGCCCCGGCCGGCAGTCGCCGAAGGTCGCGGCGCGCTCCGGGGCGAGGGGGCGGCTGCCGGCGACCGAGAGCCAGGCGCGCAGCAGTTCGCGCCGCGCGTCCGCATCGCCGCCGTCGGCATAGGCGGTGCGGGCATGGAGGACGACGTGGTTGTTGACGAGCTGGACGTCGCCCGGCTCCAGCCGCACCGAGAACGCGAACCGCTCGCTCTCTGCCAGCGCCTCGAACCGGTCGAGCGCCTCGGCCTGTTGCGGCGTCAGCGCGCCGGCGCCGGGATAGCGGTGCCCCGCCTCGATCTGGAAGCGGTTGTAGCAGCAGGACAGCCGGCCCTCGGCGAAGGTCACCACGGGCTGGCGGAAGAAGGGCGGCGCGCCCGCCACCGGCCGTTCCGGCACCCGCCAGCAGAAGTCCTGCATCAGCAGCGCCAGCAGGTCCGGCCGCTCGCGGGCGAGTTCGGCGACGATCGCGGCCGAACTCGCAATCCGGGTCACGCCCCCCGCGGCGGCGGCGCGGACGACGAGCAGCACCAGCACGTCGCAGCGGTCGGTGTGGAAGGTGAGGCGCTCGCGGCTGCCGTACCAGCGTCCGATCTGCCGTGCCGCCGTCTCCGGATCGTGGGCGACGCGGACCAGGCGGTCGCCGTCCCGGGTCTGCGGCAGCGGTGCCCCGAGGCTGCGGCAGAAGCCCCAGAAACGGCGGTCGAGTTCGTCCGGCAGGGCGTCGGCGACGGGAAAGCCGCGCAGCACGACGAAGCCCGGCCCGCGCTCCAGCCGGTCGAGGATCGCCTGCATGGCGGCGCCGGACGGCGCCGGAACCACGCTCGACGGCGGGGCGCGGTAGCTGTCCGGCGTATCGGGAGGCACGCAACCGGCCAGATCCGCCGGGTCGAGCCGCATCGACCAGAAATCCGGGTCGGCAGCCGCCGCGGCCAGCCAGCCGCGATCGCCTGCCGCCGTGATCGGGTCGCTGCCGGTCGTCGTCTCGCTCGCCATGTCGGCGGCGAACGTAGCGTCGCCGGTCCTCCCCACGCAATCGGCAACAGCGGGTATGGCGGCCGCTTGCCAAGGAGGCGGCGGGCGGGCTCATATCGCCCGCGGTCCGGGCGGCGGGATGAGGCAGGGCGGAATGTTTCTCGATCGTCTGGATCGACTCGCGGGCGAGCGCCCCGGAGCGGCCGCCCTCGTCCGCGGCACCGAGATCGTCCCCTATGGCGGGCTGATGGAACGCGTCGCCGACACGGCCCGCGCCCTCGCCCATATCGGCGTCGGTCCGGGCGATGTCGCGGGCCTGACCATCGGCGACGAGATTGAACATCTCGTCGTCTGTCTCGCCTTGATGCGCGCGGGCGCGGCGCAGATCACGCTCGGAACCCAGGACCCGCCGGGACTGCGCGAACGGCTCGCGGCGCGCGTCGGCGTCACCTGCCATGTCACGGCGGGCGGGACGGTCGCCCGGCTGGCTCGGCCCCGCACCGTCGAAGCGGCGGCGTCCGGCCCGGACGACCGGCCGGCGATCGTCCTGCCGGGGTCGGGCACCACCGGCGACGTCAAGCTGGTGTCGCTGAGCGGCGCGCAGATCGCGACCCAGGCGTCCATCGCCTATGCCGACTACGGCGCCGACCGCATCCTCCAGCTCGCGCCGGTCGAGTTCAACAACGGCAAGCGCCTGCGCCTCTACTGTCTGTGGCACGGCGGTGCCTGCGTTTTCCGGGCGGGCGGCGAGGCATCGCTGCAGCAGCTCTGTCGCGACCAGGACGTCACCTGGTTCGACATGAGCGCCTATCACGCGCGCGACCTCGTCCGCGCCAGCGCCGCCCACGGTCGCCTGCCCGAGGGGACGGCCGTCCGCATCGGCGGCTCGCGCGTCTCCAACGGCCTGCGCGCCGACTTCCGCGAGTGGGTGACGAGCCGGCTCTTCATCTCCTACGGCGCGACCGAGATCGGCGGCATGCCGGGCATCTGCATGGCGGCGCCGGAGGAGCAGTCGCCCGACGCCGAACGGGTCGGCAGGCCGCTTGCCGGCATGGAGGTGGTGATCGTCGACGCGTCCGGCCGCCCGGCCGGCCCCGACGCGGTGGGCGAGGTGCGCATCCGCGCTCCCGGCATGGTGACGGCCTATATCGGCGATCCGGTGGCGACGGCGCGCTGTTTCCGCGATGGCTGGTTCCAGCCGGGCGACCTCATGTCGATGGCGGCAGACGGCATGCTCACCTTCCACGGCCGGTCCGACGACATGATCGTCCTGAACAGCATCAACATCTTCCCCGGCGAGATCGAGCGCGCGCTGGAGGCCCATCCCGCGGTCCGCGAAGCGGCCGCCTATCCGGTGGCGTCGGGCGTCCACGGCCAGATTCCGGTCGCCGCGGTCGAACTGCGCCCGGAGGCGACGGCGAGCGAGCGCGACCTGATGGCGTTCGCGCGCGAGCGCCTCGGCCTGCGGGCGCCGCGCAAGGTGACGATCCTGGCGCAGTTGCCGCGCAGCGGTCAGGGCAAGGTCCTGAAGCGGGTGCTGCCGGGCGCGGCGGAGCGGCCCGCCCCGGCCTAGCCGGGCCTAATCGTCCCGCACCACGAACTGCTTGCCGTTGGGATTGTCGACCTGCACCCGCCGCGGGGCGGGCTCGGAAAAGCCGCGGAGCAGCGCGTCGGCACGGCCGAAGAGATGGGCTTCGGCATAGTCGTAGAGCGTCCGGTCATAGGCGTTGCGGCGCGCGATCTCGTCGCCGAACATCTCGATCAGCTGCGCCTTGCGGGGGTCGCGCTGCTGCTTGGCGGGCCTCGTCCGCACCGAGGGCCCGCCATAGAGGCTGAGGATCGCGGACAGGAACGGCGCGAGCCGCTCGGTGCGGCCGACGAGGAAGCAGGACCCGAGATGGGCGATGGCCCGGTCGACCGACCGCCAGTCGATCTCGCTCTCGCCGGCGAGCAGGCGCGTCGCGAGGTTGGAGAGCGCGAGGTTGTCGAGATAGTGGCGGAAATCGTCGGCCGAGGCGGCGCGGTTGCGGTTGGCGTTGCGCCACAGATACTCCGACACGACGCGCTCGACGGGCTCGCGCAGCACCGTGCAGGCATGGACCGGGCGGCCGACCCAGCGATGGGCGCCGAACCAGCAATGCCCGGCGTAGGCGAGCGGGCGTTCGTCCTCGAAGAACCCGGCCGGCGGGGGCCGCTCCCGCATCCCCACCGCCCTCGGGACGAGGCGCAAGGTGCGGCCGCGCTCGGTCGCGAGCGCATGCAACACCGCCTCCACCGTCGTGCCGGCGGTCTTGGGCACATGATAGAAGAAGAGCGCCGTGTCGAGCGGCGCGTCGCAGCGGAAGGCGGCAAACTCGTCGAGCGACAACCGCGGCGTCCGGAGATCTCGCGCTCAGGCCGCGGGGATGCCGAGCGCGCTGCGGTAGGACGGATGGACGACATCGTGGGCCTCGGCGTGCTTCTTCAGCCACAGCGCGAAGACCGGGCAGACCGGCATCACGGTCTCGCCGCGCTCGCGCAGCCGGGCGACGACGAAGCGGAAGATCGCCGAGGCGAAGCCGCGCCCTTCGAGCTCGGGCGGAACCTCGGTGTGGGTCAGCACGATGCCGCTGCTGAGGCGGTTGTATTCGGCGAACGCGATCCGTCCCTCGGCCGCGAGCTCGAAGCGCCGCGCCTCCGCATTGTCGCGGACGGCGGGCTCTTCGGGCTGGCTCCCGGTGCTCATGCGCGTGGCAGGTCGCCGACGGCGGCCGACGTCTCCTCCGCCTCGGCCTCCTCCTCCAGCCGCTCCATGTCCTCGTCGCTCAAGCCGAAATGATGGCCGATCTCGTGGATCAGGACATGGCGGACGATGTGCAGCAGATCGTCGCCGGTCTCGCACCACAGGTCGAGGATCGGGCGGCGGTAGAGGAAGATCATGTCCATGTGCGGCACCGGGTCGGAGACGCTCTTGTGCAGCATGGACACGCCGCGATAGAGGCCGAGGAGGTCGAAGGGGCTCTCCAGCTCCATTTCGTCCTCGGTCTCCTCGTCGGGGAAGTCCTCGACCCGGATGACCACGTCGCGCGCGTGCTGGCGCAGCTCCCAGGGGATCGACTGGAGGCCGATCCGGCCCAGGCCCTCGATGTCGGCCAAGGTGGGTGCGGTGCTCGGAAATCCGCTCATCGGGACCAGTAGGGGGCGAATTCCTCGAGGATCGCGGCGTAGATGTCGCGCTTGAACGGCACGATCAGCTGCGGCACTTCGACCGGCTCGACCCATTTCCAGGCGAGAAACTCGGGTGTCTCGGTTTCCAGGTTGATCTCCGAATCGTCGCCCGCGAACCGGAAGGCGAACCATTTCTGGGTCTGGCCGCGGAAGCGCCCGCGCCACAGCCTGCCGGCGAGTTCCGCCGGCAGGTCGTACTTGTACCAGTCCCGGCTCTCGCCGAGAAAATCGCCGTTGCAGGTGCCGATCTCCTCGCAGAGTTCCCGCCGGGCGGCTTCGATCGGGCTCTCGCCCTTGTCGATTCCGCCCTGCGGCATCTGCCAGGCCTCGCTCGGCATGTCGATGCGCTGCGCCACCAGCACCCGGCCGTCGCGGTTCAGCACCATGATGCCGACGCCGCGGCGATACGGCAGGCTCGTTCGGGCGTCCGGGGTCAGGCTGACCAATTGCGCGCGCTCCCGGCCGGTCAGTTGGCGGCGCGCGCCTGGAACAGGGCGATGCCGCGGATCATGTCGAGCGCCCGCTGGAGCTGATAGTCCTCCTCGGGGCTGACCGGCCCCTGCGGACCGGAGTCGGGCGTCGGCGTCGTCGTCGGCGCGCGGTTGGCCGGCGCCACCGGCCGGGCGCCGGGCGGCGGCTGGTCGGGGTTGGCGAGCGCGCCGCGCAGGTCGGCCTCGCGCCGCGACGGGCCCTGCGCCACCTTCTCGATACGCGCCGCCTCGACGACGATGTCCGGATCGATGCCCTTGGCCTGGATCGAGCGGCCCGACGGGGTGAAGTAGCGCGCCGTCGTCAGGCGCATCGCCCCGTGGCCGGCGAGCGGGATGATCGACTGCACCGAACCCTTGCCGAAGCTGCGGGTGCCGAGGACGACCGCGCGGCGGTGATCCTGCAGCGCGCCGGCGACGATCTCGGACGCCGAGGCCGAGCCGCCGTTGATGATGACCACCACCGGCTTGCCGTCGGCGAGGTCGCCCGGCCGCGCGTTGTAGCGCTGCCCGTCGTCGGTCTTGCGGGCGCGGGTCGAGACGATCTCCCCCTTCTCGAGGAAGGCGTCCGAGACCGCGACCGCCTGGTCGAGCAGGCCGCCCGGATTGTTGCGCAGGTCGAGGACGTAGCCCTTCAGCTTGCCGCCGGCCTGCTCCTTGATCCGCTGGACCGCGTTCTTCAGGCCGCTGTCGGTCTGCTCGGTGAAGCTGGTGATGCGCACGTAGCCGATGTCGTCCTCGACGCGCGAGCGCACCGACTGCACCTTGATGACGGCGCGGGTCAGGGTCAGCTCGAACGGCTCGCCGGTGCCGCGCCGGACCGTCAGCTTGATGTCGCTGTCGGCGGGTCCGCGCATCTTCTCGACCGCCTCGGGCAGGCTGAGGCCGAGCACCGGCTCGCCGTCGAGATGGGTGATGAGGTCGTTGGGCCGCAGGCCGGCGCGTGCCGCCGGCGTGTCGTCGATCGGCGACACCACCTTGACGACCCCGTTCTCCATCGTGACCTCGATGCCGAGCCCGCCGAACTGGCCGCGGGTCTGCACCTGCATGTCGCTGTAGTTCTTGGCGTTGAGGAAGCTCGAATGCGGGTCGAGCGAGGACAGCATGCCGTTGATCGCGGCCTCGACGAGCTGTTCGTCGCTGACCTTCTCGACATAGTCCGCCCGCACCCGCTCGAACACCTCGCCGAAGAGGTTGAGCTGCCGGTAGGTGTCGTTGCCGTTGCCGCGGTTCTGGGAACCGGCCGGCATCACGGTCCAGACGAGGGCCATGCCAGCGATGGCCCAGGGGAGGGTCTTGCGCATCATCCGCTTTCCTTGCCTTCGCCGGCCGCGAGCCAGGGCTGGGGGTCGATCGGGGTTCCGTTTCGACGCAGCTCTATATAGAGCCTCGGCCGCTCTTCGCCATCCGTCGACATGATTCCGACCGGCTCGCCGGACAGCACGGTCTGGCCGACGCTCCCGTCGGTGCGGCCCAGGCCCGCGACCAGGGAATGGAAGCCGCCGGTGTGTTCGATGATGAGGATCTCGCCATAGGCCCGGAACGGCCCGATGAAGAGGATGCGGCCGTCGAACGGCGCCACCACGCGGGCGCCCGCCCGGGTCCGGAGCGTGATGCCGCGGCTGTGCTGGCCGTAGCCGAGATCGTCGCCGAAGTTGCGCTGGACCGCGCCGGCGGCCGGCAGCAGGTACTGCCCGCGGGCGCGATCGAAGGCGCGGATCGTCGGCGCGCGCAGGGCGGCGGCGGTCGCCACCTGGCGGTCCTCGTCGCGGCGGCGGTCGGCGGCCCGCCGCTGGTCGGCGACCAGTCGCTCGGCCTCCAGGCGCAGCGTCTCCGACGAATGCAGTGTCGCCTGCTGCCGCGTCGCCTGCTGGCGCGCGATCTCGCGCTGGCGCTCCTCCTCGGCCGCCATGTCCTCGCGCCGGCGCTGCGCGTCGGCCGCCTGCCGCTGCCGCTCCTGCTCCTGGCGCAGGCGCTGCGCCTCGGCCTCGGCCTGCACGATCAGCTCCTTGAGGTCGCTCGCGCGGGCGGCCATCTGCTGGAGTTCCTGGGCCCGCTGCCGGGCCTCGGCCTCGGCCTCGCCGCGGGCCGCGGTCCGCTGCGCGATCAGGCCGTCGAGCGCCTTGCGCCGCCGCTCGACCGCCGCCCGGCCGGTCGCCGCCTGGCGCCGCTTGGCCTCGGTCTCGAGCCGGAGCTCGCGCAGGTCGGCCAGCGCCAGGCGCAGGCGGGCGGTCTCCTGGGCGATCATCGGCACGACGCGGCCGAGCAGGCTCGCCGTGCGCGCCGTCTCCACCGGGCTCGTCGGCAGGGCGAGCAGCGCCTCCGGCGGATGCCGGGTCAGCCGCGCGAGCGCGGTCACCAGCGCTTCGATGTTGTGCCGCCGCTCCGACAGGAGCCGCTCCTGGCGCTCGATCTCGTCGTCGAGGGCGGTCAGCGTCTCCTCGACGCCCGACAGGTTGCCCTCCTCGCTCTGCAGCGCCCGGGCGGCGGCGATCGACTCCGCCCGCAGGCGCTCGATCTCGCGCCGCAGCGTCTCGGCCCGCCGTTCGATCTCGGCCTGTCGCGCCCGCTCCGCCTCGATCGAGCGCTGCACGTCGCGCAGCTCCCGTCGCGGGTCCTGCGCCGCCGCCGGGACGGCGACCAGCGTCCCCAGCAGCAGGGCGGTCGCGAACCGGCGGGCGCGGATGGCGGGCACGGGGGGGGGGGGAGGGGGCGGGCCGGCGCGGCGGTCAGGCGCTGGCCCGCCGCCGCTCCGCCATCGCGGCGAGCAGCGAGCGACCGGTCATGGCGGCCGGTCGGGGCAGGCCCATCAGGGCGAGGATCGTCGGCGCGATGTCGGCGAGCCGGCCGCGGCCGCCCCCCGGCGGCGCCAGGGCCGCCACGGCCGGGCCGCCCGTCATGACGATCGGTACCGGGTTCATGGAATGCGCCGTGTGCGGTCCCCCGGTCTCCGGATCCAGCATCTGCTCGGCGTTGCCGTGGTCGGCGGTGACCAGCAGCACGCCGCCCGCCGCCCGGACGGCGGCCTCGAGCCGGCCGAGGCAGGCGTCGACCGCCTCCACCGCCTTCACCGCGGCGGCGAGGATGCCCGAGTGCCCGACCATGTCCGGATTGGCGTAGTTGACGACGACGAGGTCGAAGCGGCCGCTGGCGATCGCGTCGACCAGCCGGTCGGTGACCTCGCCCGCCGACATCTCCGGCTGCAGGTCGTAGGTCGCGACCTTGGGCGAGGGAACGAGGATCCGCTCCTCGCCCGCGAACTCGCGCTCCTCGCCGCCGTTGAGGAAGAAGGTCACGTGCGCGTACTTCTCGGTCTCGGCGATGCGGAGCTGGCGCAGTCCCGCCTTCGCCACCACCTCGCCCAGCGTGTCGCGCAGTTCCTCGGGCTCAAGCAGGGCGGCGAGAAAACGGGCGAGGTCGGACGAATACTCGACCATGCCGAGGGCGGCCGCGAACTTCGGGACGCGGGGCCGTACGAAGCCGGCGAAGGCGGGATCGAGCAGGGACGCCAGGATCTCGCGCGCGCGGTCGGCGCGGAAATTGGCCATCAGGAGGCCGTCGCCGTCCGTCATCCCGGCGTAGTCGCCGAGGACGACCGGCAGCACGAACTCGTCGGTCTTGCCGTCGGCGTAGCTGGCGCGGACGGCGTCTCCGGCATCGGCGGCGCGCGCGCCTTCGGCGAGGACCAGGGCGCGCCAAGCCCGTTCGACCCGGTCCCAGCGCCGGTCGCGATCCATGGCGTAGTAGCGGCCGGCGACGCTGGCGATGCGGATGTGGGCACAGTCCGCGACCGCGGCCCGGAAGGCCGCCAGCGCCTCGACGGCGCTCTCGGGCGGGGTGTCGCGGCCGTCGAGGAAGGCGTGGACGGCGACCGGCACGCCGGCCCGGTCGAGCAGGCGGGCGAGACCGGCGATGTGGTCCTGATGCGAATGGACGCCGCCCGGCGACAGGAGGCCGATCAGGTGCGCGGTGCCGCCCGATGCCTTCAGCCGGTCGACGAAGGCCGTGAAGCGCGGGTTGCGGGCGACCGTGCCGTCGGCGAGCGCCCGGGTGATGCGCGGCAGTTCCTGCATGACGACGCGGCCGGCGCCGATGTTCATGTGGCCGACCTCGGAATTGCCCATCTGGCCGCCGGGCAGCCCGACCTCCTCTTCCGAGGCGTCGAGCAGCCCGTGCGGGCAGGTGGCGATCAGGCGGCGCCAGTTCGGCAGCCGGGCCTGGGCGAGCGCGTTGTCGGCACCGCCGTCGCGATGGCCCCAGCCGTCCAGGATGCACAGGACGACGGGCTTCGGGCGTTTCGGAGTCATCCCCGGAATATAGGGGATGGCCGGTCCGCCCGGTAGGGCCGGCCGCTCAGGCGGCGGCGCGGCCGGCGGCGGCGGCCCAGGCGAAGCCTTCCGCCAGCGCCTCGGCGACGGCGTCGACCTCGGCCTCGGTCATCGGCGTCGACAGGGCGCCGGAGAGGTTGGGGGTCAGCAGGAAGCCCTGCTCGACCAGCCACGGGTGCAGCCGCCCCATCAGCGCCTTCTCGGCGTCGGTCGGGTAGGCGGTGCGGTAGTCGTGCACCGGCCGCCGGTGCGGATGGATGCGGAACAGCGAGCCCATGCCGGTGACCTGGGCCGGGAGACCGGTGCCGGCGATCGCCGCCGTCACCCGCTGGCGGAAATGGTCGCCGAGGCGGTTCAGGTGGTCGTAGGCCGGCTGGTCGAGCTGGCGCAGGCTGGCGAGCCCGGCCGCCATCGTCACCGGGTTGGCGGTGAAGGTGCCGCCGTGCGGCACCGCCGGCTTGCCGGGGCGCACGTCGAACATCTCCATGATGTCGCGGCGGCCGGTGACGGCGCCGATCGGCAGGCCGCCGCCGATGATCTTGCCCAGCGTCACGAGGTCGGGTTTCAGGTCCCACAGCGGATGGGCGCCGCCGTGCGAGAGGCGGAAGCAGACGATCTCGTCGACGATGAGGACGATGCCGAGGCGCTGGGTCGCCTCGCGGATGGCCGCGACGAACCCCGGCGTCGCCGGGATCAGGCCGACCCTGGAGGGCAGCGGGTCGAACAGCAGGGCCGCCAGCCGCGAGCCGTGCGCCTCGAGCAGACGCACCGCGGCGTCGGCGTCGTTGAAGGGCAGGATCACGGTGTCGCCGACGACCGCGTCGGGCGTGCCGCGGGCATACTTGGTGCCGGCGGGCGCCGCCTCTCCCCAGTTCCCGGGCTTCGAGTCGAGGCTGACCTCCACATGATCGTAGCTGCCGTGGTAGGCGCCCTCGATCTTGGCGATCGCCGGCCGGCCGGTGAAGGCGCGCGCCGCCTTGATCGCGCTCAGCACCGCCTCGCTGCCGCTGTTCGAGAAGCGGATCGTCTCGAAGACCGGCGAACGGGCGCAGATATGCTCGGCCAGGTCGACCTCGACCTCCGTCGGAAGGCCGAAGCTGATGCCCCGGGCCGCCGCCTCGGTGACCGCCGCGACGATCCTGGGGTTCGCATGCCCGTGGATTGCCGAAAAGAAATTGTTGGTGAAATCCAGGATGACGTTGCCGTCGACGTCGACGATGCGCGATCCTTGTCCATGGGCGGCGTACGGGGGATGGGGATGGAAGAAGATCGTGGCCCGGGTGCTGCCGCCCGGCATCACCTGGAGCGCGCGCTCGAACAGCGCCTGCGACCGCGCGGTCGAGTTGCGCCGGTCCGACGCGGGGTGGGTGGCATCGAACTTGCTGTTCATCGGCGTCTCCGGCAGGAGGCAATCATTCGATCAACTCTCATAGCAGATGTCGGCCGCGACCGGCCATGCGGCCGGCATCCTTCCGGAGGGATTGTTGGGCGCGATCGAGTTTGACGGCGTCGCCAAGCGCTACGGGCCGGTCCACGCGGTGCGCGACCTGTCGATCCGTGTCGCCGAAGGCGAGTTCCTGACCATCCTCGGCCCCTCGGGCTCGGGCAAGACCACGATCCTGTCCCTGGTCGCGGGCCTGGTGCCGCCGACGGCCGGCCGCATCCTGATCGCCGGCCGGGACGTCACCAATCTCGAGCCGCAGCAGCGCCGGATCGGGCTGGTCTTCCAGTCCTACGCGCTCTTCCCGCATCTCGACGTGTTCGCCAACGTCGCCTTCCCGCTCGCCGTCCGCGGCCGCCCCAAGGCGGAGATCGAGACCAAGGTGACGGCGGCACTGGCCCGGGTTCGGCTCGACGGGCTGGCGCGGCGCAAGCCGCAGCAGCTCTCGGGCGGCCAGCAGCAGCGGGTGGCGCTGGCCCGCGCCTTCGTCTTCGAGCCGGACATCCTGCTCCTCGACGAGCCGCTGGGCGCGCTCGACCGCAAGCTGCGCGAGGAGGTCCAGGTCGAGCTCAAGGCGCTGCAGCGCGATCTCGGCATCACCACGCTGCTCGTCACCCACGACCAGGAGGAGGCGCTCTCGCTCTCCGACCGGATCATCGTCCTCGACCATGGCGCGACGCAGCAGGTCGGCACCCCCGACGAGGTCTACCGCCGTCCCGCCAACCGCTTCGTCGCCGGCTTCCTCGGGCTCGCCAACCTGCTGGAGGGCAAGGTCGAGGCGGGCCGGGGCCTGCGGCTGGGCACCGGCGAACTCGTCGCCTGCGCGACCGGCGGCCGGTCCGACGGCGCCGCCGCCGTGGCGGTGGTGCGGCCGGAGCGGGTGCGGCTCCTGCCCGAGAACGGCGGCGGCGGCGACGGCATTGCGGCCAGGGTCCGGCAGGACGTCTATCTCGGCCATCTCCGCCGCTGGCATCTCGATTCCGACGCCGGGCCGGAACTGATCGCGGCGGCGGCCGACGGCGACCAGCGGGCGACGACGGGCGACCGGGTGCGCGTCACCTGGGCGCCCGAGGACGTCTGGCTCCTGCCCGAGGGCGGCCCGGGCTGAGGCAACGCGACGGATTTACCCCTGCGGCGCTCCGGAGCCCCCGGGTGCCGCCCTTCGCAGAGGAGAGATGCGATGCGCCTGACGAGACGAGAACTGCTGGCGACCGGCAGCGCCCTGGCGGCGGGCCTCGCCGCTCCTGGAATCCTCCGCGCCCAGGGCGTGAAGGAGATCCGCATGATCGAGGCCGGCGGCAAGTCCGGCGATTCGATGGAGCCCTACATCAAGCCCTTCACCGAGGCGACCGGCATCAAGGTGGTGCGCGAGAGCCCGAACACCTTCGGCAAGCTGCGCAGCCTGGTCCAGGCGGGCCAGACCAACATCTGCCTCTTCGAGCTCGGCAGCACCGGGATGGAGCAGGCCAAGGCCCTCAACCTGATCGAGCCCCTCGACTGGGATGCCATCCAGCCCGAGGCGATGTATCCCGAGGCCAAGGACCCGATGGGCTTCGGCTGGCAGTACTACTCGACCCTCATGGCCTGGCGCAGCGACGCCAAGACGCCGAAGAACTGGGCCGACTTCTTCAACACCAAGGACTTCCCCGGCAAGCGCACCATGCAGGACCGGCCGTACGGCCTCGTCTACGCGCTGCTCGCCGACGGGGTGCCGGCCGACAAGCTCTACCCGCTCGACGTCGACCGCGCCTTCAAGGCGATGGACCGGATCAAGAAGGACGTCGCGGTCTGGTGGAGTGCGGGCGCCCAGCCGCCGCAGCTCCTCCAGGACAACGAAGTGCAGTACGCGGCCTCCTATTCCGGCCGCGTCGCCGGCATCAAGGGCATCTCCTACACCTACGAGCAGGCGGTGCTCGACCTCGCCTATCTCGTCGTGCCCAAGGGCGCCAACAAGGCCGACAAGGCGGCCGCGATGCGGCTCCTGCGCGAGTTCAGCCGGCCCAAGGCCCAGCTCGAGGCGGCGAAGATCATCTCCTACACCGGTCCCAGCCCCGAACTGCCGGCCATGCTGCCGAAGGACAGGCTCGGCGAATACCCGACCGTCCACCGCGACAAGCAGGTCATCCACAACGTCAAGTGGTGGTTCGACAATGCGGACATGATCGAGAAGCGCTGGCAGCAGTTCAAGCTGAGCCTGTGACCGCGGGCTGACGGAGCAGGGGGAGGGTCGGTTGCGGATCGGACGGAACGCCGGCGGCTATGTCGTGCCGCTCCTGGTGCTGATGGTGGTCGCGTTCGACGTGCCGATCCTCCTCATGCTGGCGAGCAGCGTGCTCGCCCCGCACCCGACGGTGGCCCACTGGGCCGAACTGGTCGAATCGCCGATCTACTTCCGGGTGCTCGGCAACACCTTCCAGATCGCGCTGGTCACCGCCGCCGTCTGCGGCCTGATCGGCTATCCGCTCGCCTACTGGATGCGCGGCCTCGGCGGACGGGCGCAACTCGTCGTGGTGACGCTGGTGCTGCTGCCGTTCTGGATCAGCATCCTGGTCCGCACCTACGCCTGGATCGTCGTCCTCGGCAACAACGGCATCGTCAACCGCTCGCTGATGGGGCTGGGGCTGACCGACCGGCCCGTCTCCTTCCTCTACAACCAGCTCGGCGTCACCATCGGCACCACCAACGTGCTGCTGCCGTTCCTCGTCCTGCCGCTCTTCGCGGCGATGCTGAAGATCGACGAGCGCCTGCTGCAGGCGGCGGCGACGCTGGGCGCCCCGCGCCGCGCCATCTTCTGGCGGGTGTTCTTCCCGCTCTCGCTGCCCGCCTTCGCGGCAGGGCTGGTGCTGGTGTTCATCCTGACGCTGGGCTTCTACGTCACGCCGGCGATCCTGGGCGGCGGGCGGGTGCCGATGATCTCCAACATGCTCGACATCCTCATCAACCAGATGCCGCGCTGGGAACTGGCGGCGGCGATCTCGACGCTGCTGCTCGCCGCGACGCTGGCGCTCTATGGCGTCTATCGCGCGATCGCGGCCCGGACCGCGTGAGGAGGAGGGGCGGATGAAGGCCGGACCGTTCACGGCGCTGGTGGCGATCGCGACCCTCGTCTTCCTGGTGCTGCCGATCCTGATCGTCGTCGCCATGTCCTTCTCGAGCGCGAACTCGCTGCAGTTCCCGCCGCCCGGGCTGTCGCTGCGCTGGTACGAGTCGTTCTTCGGCGACCCGCGCTGGGTCGAGGCGCTGGTGACCTCGACCGGGCTTGCGATCGCCTCCAGCATCGTCGCCCTGGTGCTCGGCAGCGCCGCCGCCTACGGCATCGTCCGCGGCCATTTCCCGGGCCGCGGGCTGATCGATGCCAACTTCATGGCGCCGCTCATCCTGCCCACCATCGTCGTCGCGGTGGCGATGTATCTGGCGCTGGCCAAGGTCGGCCTGCTCGGCACCTGGATCGGGCTGGTGGCGAGCCACGTCGTGCTTTCGGTCCCGTTCGTGGTGCTCGTCGTCGGCGTCGCCATCCGCTCCTTCGACGAGCGGATCGAGCAGGTGGCGTTCACGCTCGGAGCCTCGCGCGCGCAGACGGTCCTGCGGGTCCTGCTGCCGAACCTGATGCCGAGCCTGGCGTCGGCCTGGATCCTCGCCCTCATCTCCAGCTTCGACGAGGTGATCGTCACGCTCTTCGTCGCCGGCGTCTACCAGACCGTGCCCAAGCGCATGTTCAACGAACTGGTGCTGCAGGTGAACCCGACCATCACCGCGATCGCCACCATCCTCATCGCCGTCAGCGTCGTCGCCATGGCGGCGATCGGCCTCCTCACCGCCCGGCGCGGCGGCCTGCTCAAGACGATGGTCGGGCGGTAGCCGCCCTGGTGCTGCTGCGGGAGTAGGCAGGGGCCTGAAGGTGGAGGTCGCCGGAGGCGACTATGCGTCGGCCAGCGAGATCGTGCGTGAGGCCCTGCGCGACTGGGAAGTGAAGAAGGAAGTGTGCCGCCGGCTGGAGGCGCTGCGCGCGGACTTCGCCGCGGGGATCGAAAGCGGACCTGCGATCCCCGGTGAGGAGGTGATCGAGCGGCTCCTGCAACGATATCCCGCCCAGCCCTAGCCGACCTGCCGGCGGCGCATGGCGGCCGGCTATGCATTCTCGCCTCTGGCGGCTGCGGACCTTCGCGACATCGGCGACCACATCGCCGCGCGATCGCTGGGCAATGCCCGCCTCTTCATCGAGGCGATCGGCAGCCGGATCCGGTCGATGGCGGCAAGCCCGCTCGCCTGCCCGGCGCGTCCGGCATCGCCGAAGCAGGAGCTCTCGACCCGCAGCGTGCAAGAGCGACCGGGTTGAGGACGGCACCGACTCCGGAAGCGACCGCGAGACCAACGCGTCCCTCGACTTCGCTTGGGATGATGTTTCCGCCAAGTATCAGTAGCTAAGACACCTCTCATCCTGAGCGAAGTCGAGGGACGCAACGACGCCGATCCCATCCGTCCACGGCCTCCTCGGGACGAGGATTGGATCAGGCTCCTTGCGCTGCCATCCCCCGCTGTCGAATGATGCCCGATCGCCCGATCGAGAGAGGTTCCACGCCCGTGACCCAGGCCCGCGCCGCCATTCCCGCGATGCGCATCACCGCGCTCACCGTCTACGTCACCGCCATTCCCGTCCTCATCAAGCGCCGGCATGGCTCGGGCGACGTCGAGGGTTCGGTGCGCAACGCCATCGTCCGGATCGAGACCGACGCCGGGATCACCGGCTGGGGCGACGCCGCCCCGTGGTCGGTCTTCACCGGCACGGTCGAGGCCTGCGCGGCGGCGCTGCACGTCTACCTGCGGCCGATCCTGATCGGGGCCGATCCCAGCCGCATCGCGCAGCTCCTGGAGGCGGCCGACCATGCCGTGGTCGGCCATCCGGAGGCGAAGGCGGCGATGGAGATGGCGCTCTTCGACATCGTCGGCCAGGCGGCCGGCCTGCCGGTGGCCGAACTGCTCGGCGGGCGCTGCCGCGACTGGCTGCCGCTGTCCTTCTCGGTCGCCGATCCCGACTTCGACCGCGACATGGACATGGTGCAGCGGCTCTACGGCGAGGGTCTGCGGCTCTTCAAGATGAAGACCGGCTTCGCCGGCCATGCCGTCGACCTGAAGCGCATGGAGCGCTTCCGCAAGGAGGTGCCGGCCGACGCCGAGCTGCGCATCGACTACAACCAGGGCATGGCGGCCCATGACGCCATCCGCCAGCTCCGCGACGTCGAGGCGTTCCGGCCGACCTTCATCGAGCAGCCGGTGCCGGGCCACCAGCGGGCGGCGCTGGCGGAGATCACCCGGGCGCTCGACACGCCGGTGCTGGCCGACGAGAGCGTCTTCACGCCGACCGACGCGCTGCAGGTCGCGGCCGGCCGCATGGCCGACCTCGTCAGCGTCAAGATCATGAAGCATGGCGGCATGATGGCCGGGCGGCGGGTGTCGGCGATCTGCGAGGCGGCCGGCATCGCCTGCTACGGCGGCGACATGTTCGAGACCGGGATCGCCCACCTCGCCGGCACCCACATGATCGCGGCGACGCCCAACATCTCGCTCGGCTGCGAGTTCTACCAGGCGACCTACTTCCTCGAGCGCGACCTGCTGGCGGAACCCTTCCCGGTCGAGAACGGCCGGGTGATCGTGCCGCGCACGCCGGGGCTCGGCATCCGCGTCGACGAGGACCGCGTACGCCACTACGCGGTCGAGACGCTGGCCTGACCGAAGCGCGGTCCGCTCCGGTCACTCCCGGTGGTAGGGGTGGCCGGAGAGGATCGTGTGGGCGCGGAAGAGCTGCTCGGCCAGCATGACGCGCGCCAGCAGGTGCGGCCAGATCATCGGCCCGAAGGAGAGCATCAGGTCCGCCCGCGCCCGCAGGGTCTCGTCGAGCCCGTCGGCGCCGCCGATGAGGAAGGCGAGGTCGGCCGCGCCGTCGTCGCGCCAGCGCCCGATCCGTTCGGCCAGCGCCTCGCTCGACAGCATCCGCCCGCGCGGGTCGAGCGCGACGAGGGTGGCGCGGGCGGGGATGTGCCGGGCCAGCAGTACGGCCTCGCGCTGGCTGCGTCCGGCGGGCGCAGCCGCCTTCGCCTCGACCTCGTGCAGAGCGACGGGCCAGGGCAGCCGCCCGGCATAGTCGGTGAAGAGGGCGGCCGTCGGCCCGCCGCGGGCGCGGCCGACGGCGATCACATGGATGCGCACCGGCCGGCCCTGTCCGGGGAATCCGTCAGGCGGTCGCGGCCTCGGCCGGCGGCTGGCCGGGCAGGTCGGCGCCCCACATCTTCTCCAGATTGTAGAAGGCGCGGACTTCCGGGCGGAACAGGTGGACGATCACGTCGCCGGCGTCGAGCAGCACCCAGTCGCCCTGGGTCAGCCCTTCCACCGCCACCCGCTTGACGCCGGCGGCGATCAGCTTCTGGCGGAGATTCTCGGCCATGGCGCCGACCTGGCGGCTGGAGCGGCCGGTGGCGATGACCATGAAGTCGGCGATGGTCGACTTGCCGGCCAGATCGACGACGACGATGTCCTCGGCCTTGTCGTCCTCGAGGGATGCCCGGGTGAGTTCCAGCATGGGCCGGTTGGGTTCGCTGGAAGCGGGCTTGCGGCGTCTTATGGGGTGGGCCTCCGGTTGGGCGAATTCGCCGATGATGCCAGTTCCGCGCGGATCCGGGAGGCCGAGGCCGGGTGCAGCGGCATTCGCACGAAGATCCAGGCCGGTGCCGGCCGGTCCGCGAGCGATCGTGCCGCCGCCGCCGGCAGCCGCCGCCGGGCGTACCGGCGCGCCGCCATGCCGGAAAGCGCCGACAGAGCATAGGTAGGCCGGTCGAACACCGCAACCGGCAGCCCTTGGAAGATCGCGCGCCAGCGCTTCCAGTGCCGGATCTGCCGCAGGTTGTCCGCGCCCATCAGCCACACGAAGCGCGTCCGCGGGAAGCGCCGGCGCAGTGCCGCCAGCGTGTCGGCGGTGTAGCGCGTGCCGAGCGCCCGCTCGATGTCGGTCGGCCGGATCGCCGGATGGCGGGCGGCGCGGCGGGCCTGGGCGAGGCGCGCGTCCAGGGGCGCCATGCCGGCCGCCGGCTTCAGCGGGTTCTGCGGCGAGACCAGCCACCACACCTGGTCGAGGCCGAGGCGCCGCAGCGCCCACAGCGACAGGTGCCGGTGACCGTCATGGGCGGGGTTGAACGAGCCGCCGAGGAGCCCGATGCGCCGCCGGCCGGGCGCCAGCGCCGCCGGCCGGTCGCCGTCACGGGCGGAGCTGGCCGGACCCGCGCACGACATACTTGTAGGAGGTGAGTTGCTCGGTCCCGACCGGTCCGCGGGCATGCAGCTTGTCGGTCGAGATGCCGATCTCGGCGCCCATGCCGAACTCGGCCCCGTCGGTGAACTGGGTCGAGGCGTTGTGCAGCACGACGGCGCTGTCGACGGCGGCGAGGAAGCGCGCGGCGGCGTCGGCATCGCCGGTGACGATGGCGTCGGTGTGGTGCGAGCCGTAGCGGTTGACGTGCCGGATCGCGCCCTCGACGCCGTCGACGACGGCAGCCGAAATGACCGCGTCGAGATACTCGGTCGACCAGTCCGCCTCGCCCGCCGGCACCACGCGCGGGTCGACGGCGCGGACCTCGGCGTCGCCGCGGACCTCGCAGCCGGCCTCGAGCAGGTCGCGGACGATGGGGGCGAGGTGGGTCGCCGCCGCCCGGCGGTCGACGAGCAGCGATTCGGCGGCCCCGCAGATCCCGGTTCGCCGCAGCTTGGCGTTCATGACGATGCGGCGGGCCATGTCGAGGTCGGCCGCACCGTCGACATAGACATGGCAGTTGCCGTCGAGGTGGCGGATCACCGGCACCCGGCTTTCGGCGATCACCCGCTCGATCAGCCCGCGCCCGCCGCGCGGGACGATGACGTCGACGAGGCCCGACATGCCGAGCAGGATGCCGACGGCGGCGCGGTCGGCGGTCGGCACCATCTGGATGGCGGCCGCCGGCAGCCCGGCCGCGGCGAGGCCGGCCTGGAGTGCCGCCAGGATCGCCCGCGACGAGCGGAAGCTTTCCGAGCCCGGCCGCAGAATGGCGGCATTGCCGGACTTGAGGCAGAGCCCGGCGGCGTCGGCGGTCACGTTCGGGCGGCTCTCGAAGATGATGCCGATGACGCCGAGCGGCACCCGGACGCGGGAGATGACGAGGCCGTTGGGCCGCGTCCATTCCGCCAGCGTGGTGCCGACCGGATCGGGCAGGGCTGCCACCTCCTCCAGCCCGCGCGCCATCGCTGCGATGCGCTTCGGATCGAGCAGCAGCCGGTCGATCATCGCGCCGGACAGGCCGGCCGCTCGCGCGTCCGCCAGGTCGGCGGCGTTCGCGGCGAGGATGCCGCCTTCGGCGGCCCGGATGGCGGCCGCGGCGGCGGCCAGCGCCCGGTCCTTGGCGGCCGTCGGCGTGGTCGCGAGCCGCAGCGCGGCGTCGCGCGCGGCCCGGCCCAGTTCGGCCATGCGGCCGGCGAGGTCGTCCGTCCGGTCGTGGCCGGTCGCGAGCGCCGTCATTGCGCCTCCTCGACCAGCGCCAGGTCGTCGCGGTGGATCATCTCCTCGCGGCCCTGGTAGCCGAGGATGCCGGCGATCTCGTCGCTGTGGTGGCCGCGGATGCGGATGGCGTCGCCGCTGCCATAGGCGGCGAGTCCCCGCCCGAGGTCGCGTCCGTCGGCCGTGCGCACGACCACCGGGTCGCCGCGCTCGAAACGGCCCTCGACCGCGACGATGCCGGCCGGCAGCAGGCTGCGGCCGGCGAGGAGCGCCCGGGCCGCGCCGGCATCGACCACCAGCACGCCCTTGGGCTTGACCGAGCCGGCGATCCAGCGCTTGCGCGCCGCCCTCGGCCCGCCGCCGGCGAGGAACCAGGTGCAGGGGGCGCCGGCCTCGACGGCGGCGATCGGGTTCGCGCGGCCGCCCTGGGCGATCACCATGCGGCAGCCGGCGCCGACCGCGATGCGCGCGGCCGCCAGCTTCGTCACCATCCCGCCCGAGCTGTAGCCGGGCAGGGCGTCGCCGGCCATCGCCTCGATCTCGGCCGTCAGCGCCGGCACCACCGGGATGTGGCGGGCCGAAGGGTCGCGCTTGGGATCGGCGGTATAGAGCCCGTCGATGTCGGACAGCAGGATCAGCGTGTCGGCCGAGATCATCTGGGCGACCCGTGCCGCCAGCCGGTCGTTGTCGCCGAAGCGGATCTCGGCCGTCGCCACCGTGTCGTTCTCGTTGACGACCGGGATGGCGCCGAGGCCGAGCAGCGTTTCCAGCGTCGCCCGGGCGTTGAGGTGCCGGCGGCGGGATTCGGTGTCCTCGGGCGTCAGCAGGATCTGGGCGACGGTGATGCCGTGGCGGGCGAAGGTCTCGGCATAGGCGTGGGCGAGGCGGATCTGGCCGGTGGCCGCCGCCGCCTGCTTCTGCTCCAGCCGGATGCGCCGCCCGGTCAGCCCGAGATGGCGGCGGCCGACGCTGATGGCGCCCGAGGTGACGATGACGACGTCCTGCCCGCGGGCCCTGAGCGCCGCGACGTCGTCGGCCAGGCGGTCGAGCCATTCGCGGCGGACCGCCCCGGTCGCGTCGTCGACGAGCAGCGCCGAGCCGATCTTGACGATGATCCGGCGGGCATCGGCGAGACGGGGGCCGGGATCGGGCCGGGTCACAGCCGGGGGCCCGCCCAGGGCGCGTCGGCCGCGTCCGGGTCGTCCGTCCCGGCCGCCGCCTCGGCCTCGGCGCGGGCGCCGCGGATGGTCGCCAGCAGCGCGCGCAGCACGTCGGTCGTGCCGGCGCCGGTGGCGCCCGACAGCAGCATCGGCTGGCGCTTCGCCGCCCGCGCCAGCGCCTGCTTCTTCTTCTTCCGCTCTTCGGGCGTCAGGGCGTCGACCTTGTTGAGGGCGACGATCTCGGGCTTCTCCTCGAGCCCGTGGCCGTACTCCTTCAGCTCGCGGCGGATGGTGCGGTAGGCGGCGGCGACGTTCTCCTCGGTGCCGTCGACGAGGTGCAGCAGGACGCTGCAGCGCTCGACATGGCCGAGGAAGCGGTCGCCGAGGCCGACGCCCTCGTGGGCGCCCTCGATCAGGCCGGGCAGGTCGGCCAGCACGAACTCCCGCTCGTCGATGCGGGCGACGCCGAGCTGCGGCTTCAGCGTCGTGAAGGGGTAGTCGGCGATGCGCGGCCGGGCCGAGGTGACGGCCGACAGAAAGGTCGACTTGCCGGCGTTGGGGAGACCGACCAGGCCGACATCGGCGATCAGCTTGAGGCGCAGCCAGATCCAGCGCTCCTCGCCCGGCCAGCCGGTGCCGGCGCGGCGCGGCGCCTGGTTGGTCGAGGACTTGTAGTGGGTGTTGCCGAAGCCGCCGTCGCCGCCGCGGAGCAGCACCAGTCGCTGGCCGGGCTCGACGAGGTCGTGGAGGACCGTCTCCCGGTCCTCGTCGATGACCTGGGTTCCGACCGGCACCTTCAGCACGATGTCGGCGCCGTCCGCCCCCGTCTTGTTCTGGCCGGCGCCGGGGCGCCCGTTCTGGGCGCGGAAATGCTGCTGGTAGCGATAGTCGATGAGCGTGTTCAGGTTGGCGACGGCCTCGATCACGATGTCGCCGCCGCGGCCGCCGTCGCCGCCGTCCGGGCCGCCGAACTCGATGAACTTCTCGCGCCGGAAGCTGGCGGCACCGCGGCCGCCGTCCCCGCTCTTGAGGTAGATCTTGCACTCGTCGAGGAACTTCATCGGGCTGCCTCCGGCAGCGGCGGCTGCAAAGAAAAAGGGGGGAACGGCTGGCCGTTCCCCCCTTGTTTCGGGCCGGGTGGTCGGCCGCTACTCGGCCGGCGCCGCCTCGATCGCGACCGGAACCACCGAAACCAGCGTCTTGCCGTGGTGGATGCCGAACGCGACATGGCCGTCGGCCAGCGCGAAGAGGGTGTGGTCGCGGCCCATCCCGACGAGGTCGCCGGCGTGGAACTTGGTCCCGCGCTGCCGCACCAGGATGTTGCCGGCGAGGACGTGCTGGCCGCCGAAGCGCTTCACGCCGAGGCGCCGGCCGGCGGAATCGCGGCCGTTGCGCGAGCTGCCGCCTGCTTTCTTGTGTGCCATCGCGAATACTCCGTCAGGCGGCGATGCCGGTGATCTTCAGCACCGTCTGCAACTGCCGGTGCCCGCGCTTCCGGCGATAGTTCTGCCGCCGCTTCTTCTTGAAGATGATGACCTTGTCGCCCTTGCCCTGGCTCACGACTTCCGCCGTGACCGAGGCGCCTGCGACCAGGGGGCTGCCGATGGTGATGCCAGCCTCGCCGCCCACCATCAGCACGTCGCCGATCGTGACCGCCGAGCCCGGTTCGGCCTCGAGCTTCTCGACGACGATGACGTCGTCCTTGGCGACCTTATATTGCTTGCCGCCGGTGCGGATGACTGCGTACATGGCCAGTTCGGCTCGTCCAGACAAGGATTGCGGGCGACCGCTGGGACCGCCCGGAAGCGCGGCACTATAGTCAGCGAGCCGCCGGAGTCAACCGCGAGGCTGCGCGGCCGCGCGGCGCTTCATCGCCAGCAGATCTTCGAGGTCGGTCCAGGCGGGCTCCAGGCCCTGCCGGTGCAGCGCCTCGCGGGCGTCGAGCAGCCGGTCGATCGCCTGATCCCAGGCGCTCTCGGACAGGCGGCGGATCTCCGCCACGCGCTCGGCCGGGACGGTGCCCTGCGCGGCGACATGGGCGAGATCGCGCCGCAGGGCCCGCAGCACCGCCAGCCGGTGCAGGTGCGACGCGAAGGCGGTGCTCTCGGGCCGGCGGGTGTCCCACAGCCGGTTCGACCATTGCCCCTCGTGCCAGTGGACCGCGAGCAGCGGCCGGGCGCCGATCCAGACGCCGCCGAGGAGCAGGGCGCGCCAGGATTTCAGGATGTCGTGGCCGATCGAGAGATAGGCGGAGTCGAGCGGCGGGAACGCGTCGTAGAGGCGCCGGTCGAGGGCGAGCCGGCTGCCGGACAGCATGTGGACCGGTGTTCCGGCGGCGATCGTCGCCGGCGGCAGCAGGCCCTCCGACACGCCGGGTGGCAGGACTTCCCGCCGCATGGTCGCGCCGCGGATCTGGATCGCGACCGTCGACACGAGGCTGGCACCGGTCCGCCGATGAATCTCGTGCTGGGTCGCCGCGCGGCCCGGCAGCTGCTCGTCGTCGCCGTGCATCTGCACGAGGAAGTCCTGGCCCGAGGCGCCGACCAGCGTCGGCAGGTGGTCGATCGCCAGGCGTCGCGCCGTGCGGAAGAGGCGGACGCGATGCGGGCCGCGCCAGCCTTCGATGGCGTGGCGGGCGCCGGCCAGCGTGCGGTCCGTCGACTGGTCGTCCGAGATCAGGATGTCGGCGACGCAGTCGCTCTGTTCCAGGACCGAGCGGACCGCCACGGCGATCCGCGATTCGGAGTTCCGGATCGGCATCACGATGCCGACGTCCGGCGCCCGCTCGCCCGGACGCTCGAGGATCGGCTCCAGCAGTCCGCTCAACGCGCGCCCTCCTTCGCCTGCGGCTGCCGGTAGGCGGGGAAGTAGCCGGTGTCGCCGCCGCCGGCGGCCAGCGCCGCATAGGTTTCCGGGTGCAGGATGGCGGTCGCCAGCAGCAGCGGGCTCGTCCGGTTGGCCCAGCGCGCCTTGAAGCGGCCGACGCCCGGCCCGTCCGGCCCGTCCGGCATGCCACCGAGATAGACCGGCCCCGCGCGCGCCCAGTCGCGGGCGACATGGCCGAGGACGGCATATCCGGGACAGGTCGCGAGGTGCGCCTGGTCGATGAGGAGATGCAGCAGGTCGGCGCGTCCCCCGTCGCGCGCGGCGATCACCATCGCGCCGACGACGGAACCCCTGCGTGCGGTGACGAAGACCGTGCCCGGCAGGCGGGCGAGGCCGGTGAAGTGCGACGGCGGCACCTGCGTGATGTCGCTGAGGATCCGGCGGCCGGCGAGTCCGGCATAGAGCCCGGCCGCCGTCGCCGCCAGCTGGACCGGCGGCGGCGACTCCTCGACGACCTCCCAGTGCCGGGCGGCGATCGCGAGATTGCGCCGGGTGCGCGGACCGAGCACGGGCGGCGGCTGCCGCGGGTCGACGACGAAATGGTCCTTCAGCGGTCGCAGCGCGACGCCGAGTTCCGCGTAGGCAAGGGCGTCGGCGGGCCCGGTGTCGGGGGCGATCATCAGGGTCAGGCTGACGAGGCCGAGGCTCCGCAACTCGTCGATCGCGGCCGCGAGCGCGGACGGCTGCGGTGCCGGTACGTAGGGCCAGGGCCCGATCGCGTCACGGTGCGTGGTGCCGGGAATGTTGCGCACGGCCACCGGGAACGGCAACCCGGCAGTCCGGAGCGGACGGCCCAGATGCGGCAGCGTTTCGAGATAGGCGTCCGCGGCGAAGAGCATCGACCGGTTCTACAGGTCGAGCCCGCGCACCGAAACCTCGAGCCAGTCGCCGAGCCAGCGGCCGGCGGCGCGGTCGACATGGAGATGGAAGAGCGGCGCGCCGAGCAGCGGCGCCGCGTCGACGAGGTGGAGCGTCGCCGTCAGTCGCCCGAAGAGGGTGCGGACGACCCGGCCCTGCGGGAAGGCTTCGGGGTCGAGGTCGATCCCGGTGCCGACTGCCAGCAGGTCGCGGGCCCGGCGACCCTCGACCGCCAGCACCAGTCGGGCGTCGCCGGCCTCGATGGCGCCGAGGCGGGCGAGCGCGAGGTCGGCTTCGCGGTCGTCCGCTTCGGCGAGCCAGGTCGTCGGGCCGAGCCACAGGCAGCGGGCGCCGTCGCCTTCGCTCGAAGTGCAGGGCGCGACGGGCAGCCGGACGCCGAAGACCCAGCGCACCTCGTCGGCGAAGACCGCGTCCTCGCTGCGGCCCCGCAGCAGCAGGCGGCGGCGCTCCGGCGCTTCGGCGATGCGGAGGTCCGGGGCCTCGATGCGCAGCGTCATGCCAGTCGTGCCCCTTCGGGATCGAGGAAGACCGGCGGCACGATGCGCGCCCGCGTCCGCCGGCCGAGATCCTCCACCGTCACCACCTCGTCCATCCGGCCGCGGCCGTCGCGGATCATGGCGAGCGCGATCCGGCCGCCGAGCGCCGGGCTCCAGCAGGCCGACGAGACATGGCCGTCGCTGCCTTCGTCGGCGGCGACGACATGGGCGCCCGCCACCAGGGCGGCGTCCTCGCCCTCGGGGAGAAGGCCGACCAGCTGCCGCCGTCCGGCGCGGACGGCGTCCTCGCGCCGCATCGACCGGCGGCCGACGAAATCGTCGGTGCGCCGCGCCACCACCTCGGCGAAGCCGCAGTCGGCCGGATAGGTGGTGCCGTCGGTGTCGGCGCCGACATGGAGGTAGCCCTTCTCGATGCGCAGCACCATCAGCGCCTCGACGCCGAACGGCGTCGGCGGCGCGATGCCGGCGGTGGCCGCGGCGGCGACCAGCCTGTCCCAAAGTTCGGCCGTGCGGCGCGCCGGCACTGCGATCTCGAAGGAGCATTCGCCGGTGAAGCTGACCCGGGCGACCCGCGCCGGGATGCCCGCCACCTGCCCCTCGCGGATGCTCATGTGCGGAAAGGCGACGCCGTCGAAGGCGATGTCGCTGCCGGCGGCCGCCAGCAGGTCGCGGGCGCGCGGCCCCGCCAGGTTGACGACGCCCCATTGCTGGGTCACCGGCGTCACGAAGACGTCGAGGTCGACCCATTCGCACTGCAGCCATTCCTCGAAGGTCTCGGCCATGCGCTGGGCGCCGCCCGAGGTCGTGCCGACGAGGAATCGGTCCGCTCCGAGCCGGGCGACGACGCCGTCGTCGACGACGATGCCGTTCTCGCCCGTCGCCAGCGTGTAGCGCAGGCGGCCCGGCTTCAGCGTCGACAGGCGGTGGATGTACATGCGGTCGAGGAAGCGGCCGGCATCGGGGCCGCGGACGTCGATCTTGCCGAGCGGCGAGGCGTCGAAGATGCCGGCATGGGCGCGCACCGCCGCCGCCTCGCGCCGGATCGCCGCCGCGCGCGTCTCGCTGGCCTGCAGGTAGCAGGCGGGCCGCATCCAGCCGCCATACTCCTCGAAATCGGCGCCCGCCGCGCGGTGGCGGTCGTCGGCCGGGAGATGCAGCACCGGGCGCAGCAGCATGCCGCGGTCGGCACCGGCGAGGGCGGCGATCGGCACCGGGTCCCAGGGCGGGCGGAAGCGGGTGGTGCCGACCTCGGCCTGGCTGCGCTTCGTCTCGCGGCCGAGCAGCGACAGGGCGACGACGGCGCTCGACTTGCCCTGGTCGGGCGACATGCCGCTCGTCGTGTAGCGCTTGTAGTGCTCGACCGAGACGTAGTTCTCGCGTGCCGCCAGCGCGACGTCGGCGACGGTCACGTCGCTCGCGCGGTCGACCCAGCTCCGCGCCGGGTCGCCGCCGGCGTGCCACATGGCGAGGATCGTGCCCTCGGCCGCGTCGGCCGCGACCGGCGCGGGGCTCGGTCCGGCGACGGCGGCGCCCGCGGCGTGGCCATGGGCGAGCGCGCTGCCGAGCCCGAACAGGCCGGCCGCCGCCCCCACGGGCGCGGCATAGCCCCCGTCCGCCGGCACGAAGGCGGCGAGCGCGTCGCTCCAGGCGAGCCGGCCGCCGGCCTGGACGAAGAGCGCCACCGCCGGGTCGCGACCGCCGGAGACGGCCAGCGTGTCGCAGGCGATGCGGCTCAGGCGCCCGGTGCCGTCGCGCACGGTGACGCCGGCGACCCGCGACCGGCCGTGCGTGCGCTCGACGACGGCGTTGGTGGTGACGGCGATGCCGGCTGCCCGCGCCGCCGCCGGCAGCTCGCCTTCGGCGCTGCGCCGGGCGTCGACCACGCCCGCCACCGCCAGCCCCGCCTCTGCCCAGGCGAGCGCGGTGCGATAGGCGTCGTCGTTGTTGGTGAAGAGCACCAGCCGCCGGCCGGCGGCGGCGGCCCAGCGGCCGGCATAGGCGCGCACCGCCCCCGCCAGCATCACGCCCGGCCGGTCGTCGTCCTCGAAGGCGATGGGGCGCTCGACGGCGCCGGTCGCCAGGATGACGCGGGCCGCCCGGATCTTCCAGACGATGCGCTCCCGCTCGACCGCGGCGATCAGGCCATGGTCGTAGCAGCCGAAGGCGACGGTGCGGCGCAGGAGGCGCGTCCGCGGCCGCGACGCCAGCGTCGCCTCGGCCTGGCGGAGCCAGAGGTCGGACGGCATGCCGTCGATCTCGCCCGGATCGACCAGCAGCGCGCCGCCGAGCATCGCGTCCTGCTCGACCAGCACGACACGGCGGCCGTCGGCGCCGGCCGCCAGCGCCGCGGCGATGCCGGCGGGCCCGGCGCCGACCACCAGCACGTCGCAATGCAAGCTGCGCCGCTGGCCCGCGGGCGCGCTCGCCGCGGGATCGACGTGGCCGAGGCCGGCGGCGCGGCGGACCAGCGGCTCCCACCAGTTCCAGTCCGGCCACTTGAAGGTCTTGTAGTAGAAGCCGGCCGGCAGGAAGCGCTTGGCGAGGCCGATGGCGGCGCCGACGTCGCGCCGGGCACTCGGCCAGCAATTGACCGGCATCGCCTCCAGCCGCTCCTCCAGCGGCACCTGCGTCGCCTTGAGGTCCGGCCGCGGGCCGACCTGGACGATGGCGTTGGGCTCCTCGGGCCCGGCCGCGAAGATCCCGCGCGGGCGGTGGTACTTGAAGCTGCGGCCGACGCAGGAGACGCCGGCGGCGACGAGCGCCGAGGCCAGCGTGTCGCCGGCGAAGCCCTGGTGCCAGCGGCCGTCGTAGCGGAAGGCGATCGGCCGCGTGCGGTCGATGCGGCCGCCCTGGGCGAGGCGGAAGCCGGTCATGGCGCGGCCTCGGGTGCGATCCCGCGGCTGGGCGCGGGCCTGGGCTCGAACTCGGGCTTGGCCTCGGTCATGCCGTAGACCGCCCGGATCTCATGGGTGACGGTGTCGCGGGCGAGGTTGAACCAGCGGCCGCAGCCGTGGCGGTGCAGCCAGCGCTCGAAACCGACGCCCCGCGCATTGTCGCGATCGAAGAGATAGGCGGCCCAGGTCGCGTCGTCGGCCGTCGCCGGGTCGGGGCGGGCGATGTGGCTCTCGCCGCCGCAGCGGAACTCCGCCTCGTCGCGCAGGCCGCACCAGGGGCAGGGAATGAGCAGCATCAGTGGGGAATCCCGGAGGCGGCGGCCTCGTCGACGAGCGCGCCGGTGCGGAACCGCTCCAGCCCGAAGGGCCGGGCGATGGGGTGCTGCTCGCCGGTCGCCATCAGGTGGGCGAGGAGCGTGCCGCCGGCCGGGATCGCCTTGAACCCGCCGGTGCCCCAGCCGCAGTTGAGATAGAGGCCCGGGGTCGGGGCCGGGCCGATGATCGGGCTCGAATCGGCGACGACGTCGACGATGCCGCCCCAGTTCCGCATCAGCCGCAGGTTGGCGAAGCAGGGGAACATGCCGACCAGGCCCGACAGCACGTTCTCCGCCGTCGGCAGGCCGCCGCGCTGGGAATAGGAGGGGTGCAGGTCGAGGCCGCCGCCCAGCACCAGTTCGCCCTTGTCGGACTGGCTGACATAGACGCCGGTCGCGGGCGACAGCACCACCTCGTCGAGGATCGGCTTCACCGGCTCGGAGACGAAGGCCTGGAGCGCATAGCTGGTGATCGGCAGGCGGAAGCCGGCCTTGGCGGCCAGCACGCCGGAATGGCCGGCGACCGCGAGCCCGACGCGGTCGGCGCGGATCGTGCCGCGCGTCGTCTCGACGCCGGTGATGCGGCCGGCCTCGGTCAGGAACCCCAGCACCTCGCAGTTCTGGACGATGTCGACGCCGAGCCGGTCGGCGGCGCGCGCATAGCCCCAGGCGACCGCGTCGTGCCGGGCGACGCCGCCACGGGCCTGGCGATAGCCGCCCAGCACCGGGAAGCGCGCCTCGGCCGAGAGGTCGAGGATCGGCAGGCGCCTTGCGACGGCGTCGCGGTCGAGCAGTTCGCAGTCGATGCCGTTGCGCCGGATGGCGTTGGCGGTGCGGCGGGCAAACTCCAGGTCATGGGGACTGTGCGCCAGCATCAGCATGCCGCGCTGCGACAGCATGACGTTGAAGCCGAGCTCGCGCGACAGGCCTTCGTAGAGCTTGAGCGCGAGGTCGTAGAGCCGGCCGCTTTCCGGGAAATAGTAGTTCGAGCGCACGACCGTGGTGTTGCGCCCGGTGTTGCCGCCGCCGATCCAGCCCTTCTCCAGCACCGCGACGTCGGTGATGCCGTGGGTCTTCGCCAGATAGTAGGCGGTGGCCAGCCCGTGGCCGCCGCCGCCGACCACGATCGCGGCATAGTGCGGCCTGGGGTCGGGCCGCCGCCAGGCAGGCCGCCAGCCGCGATGGCGGACGAGTCCCTGGCGGATCAGGGACAGGACGGAGTATGCGGAGCGAGGCACTAGGAATTTCCGTTTCCGTACAAGACTGTAAGGCAGTCGTCGGGGGAAAGGAACGCACCATGGTCGAGAGGCGGGCGACGGACCCGCGGCAGGCCGCGGACGAGACGGGCGAGCGCCCCTCGGCTCCGCTCGGCCGCGCCGACTGGATCGAGGCGGCCCGCCGGGCGCTGGTCGCGGGCGGCGTCGCCTCGGTCAAGATCGACCGGCTGGCGGCCGATCTCGGGGTGACGCGCGGCAGCTTCTACTGGCACTTCGCCGACCGCGCCGAACTGCTGGCGACGCTCCTCGACCATTGGGAGGCGACCAACACGGCGCCGATGGAGCAGGCGGTCGCCCGGGCGGGAAGCGACGGCCACGCCAAGCTGACGGCGCTCATCCGGCTGTGGATCGACGAGGTCGCGTTCAGCCCCGCCTACGACGCGGCGGTCCGCGACTGGGCCCGCCACGACGCCGCCGCGGCGGCGGCGGTGCGCCGCACCGACGATCGCCGCATCGATCTCCTCGCCGGCATCTTCGCCGACCTCGGCTATGTCGGCACGGATGCCTTCGTGCGGGCGCGCGTCGCCTATTTCCACCAGGTCGGCTACTACGCGCTGGCGATCCGCGAGCCGCGCCAGCTGCGCCTCGACCTGCTGCCGCACTACTACCGCGTGCTCACCGGGTTTCCGATGCCCGATCACCTCCGTGCCACGATCGGCAGGGTCAGCGAGGAGGCACGGTCGCCGCCGCGCAGGATCGTGAGGAGGGGCGAGCGCCCGAAGGGCACCCGCGCCAGGTGATCGCGGTCGGCCGCGGCCAGCGCCAGCCGGATGCGGTGGCCGGCCCGGAACAGCCAGGACGTCGGCATCAGCTGGATTTCCAGCAGCGCCGGCTCGCCCGGGACCAGCGGCTCGGCGTCCGCCTCGCCGCACGGGTGCCAGGGCCCGAAGTGGGGATAGTCCGCCGGCGGCTCGGCCGTCCGGCGGAAGATCGCCCGCAGCATCCCCTCGGTGACGTAGCGGGTGGTGCCGTCGGGCGCCACGTCCTCGAGATAGAGGATGACGCCGGCGTCCTTCGCCTCCGACGCCAGCCAGATGCGGGCGGCGGCATGGCCGGTGACCTCGGTGTCGCGGTCGAGCGCGGCCCCGGTCCACACCGCCATCCGCCGGTCGCGGCCGTGCCAGTCGGGATAATATTCCTCGACCGGCTGCCCGGCGATCCGCTCGTAGCGGGTGTTGCTGCCGGTGCCGATGCCCTGGTCGGTGCGGTACCGGTCGCTGCCGGCGGCCGACGGCGCGGCGTCGGCCAGCGCCGCGTCGGCGGCGAGCCACAGCGTGCGCGGCTCGGCCGGCGGCGGCCAGGTGTCGGCCGCCTTCCACGCCTCCTCGATCATCGTGAAGTAGTGGACGGGCTTCTCCGCCGCGATGCCGGTGTCGCGGCCGGCGACGTGCTGGTCGAAGAAGCGCAGCATCTCGGCATGCATCTCGAAGCGCGGCCGGGCGCCGTCGCGGGCGGGGCTGACGTTGGTCCGCGCGCCGTGGTCCCACGGCCCGAAGAGCAGCCGCTTGTCGCGGCAGGGCAGGGCGCGGAAGCGGCCGGCGGCGCCGTTGGTGTAGGCGGCGCCGTCCATCCAGCCGGAGACGCCGTAGTGCGGCATGTCGGCCCGGATGCCGCCGAGATAGGTGCGCGGCGCCACCGTGGTCGCCCGGAACTCGCGGTCGTGGGCGAAGCCGGCGTCGCGCGCCGGCAGCTGGGTGACGAAGGCGGTGGTGTCGAAGTTGGCGGCGTGCTCGGCAACCGCCGCCGCGACCTCGGTGCCGTCGGGATCGTCGTCGACCGGGGCGGGGCCGGCGAAGTGCGGCCCGGCGAAATACGGAAACTCCTGCAGCACGTCCCGCCGGTCCTGGTCGAGCGCCTCGATCATGCGGCCGTAGCCGCCGATCATGCCGATATAGGCGAGACCGCCCGGATAGAACATGTCGCCCCAGGTGTCCCAGACCGAGAAGGTCGGCATCACCGCCTTGATCGCCGGGTGGCCGGTCGAGGCCGCGAAGTCCGCCGCCGCGCCGACATAGGAGATGCCGGTGACGCCGACGCGCCCGTCGCTCCAGGGCTGGCGGGCGATCCAGTCGACGACGTCGTGGTAGTCGAGCCGCTCGGCCGGCGACCGGAAGCCCTCGCGGGCGCCGAACGACGCGCCGGTGCCGCGGACGTCGACGATGACGACGGCATAGCCGTAGGGCACGAAGAAGTCGCGATAGACGGCGTAGCTCGGGCTCGCCTCGACATGGGCGGGCGCGCCGTCCTTCAGCCGGAAGCGGCGGTAGTAGGGGGTGAAGAGCACGATCGCCGGGCGCGGCCGGTCGGCCGCGTCCGCCGGCAGGTGGACGTCGACCGCGAGCCGCACCCCGTCGCGGACGGGGACGTAGAGCGAGCGGCGGGCGATCCCGCCGGCCGCCGTCCGCGGCCGCGCCGCGAGATAGTCGGCCGGGCTCGTGTTCCAGGCGGGTGAGCCCTTGCTGCTGTCCGACATGCCGATCTCCTCCGCCCTGGTCCTTGCCGAGGTTCCATACAGTACTGTACGGTTCCAGCATAACGAGGAGCGGACATGAGCGCCATCGCCTCCGGGTCTCCCGGTCCCGTCCAGTCTCGGCTCCATCGCGGGGCGGTCGTCGTCGACATGACCATGCCCTGGGGCGACTACGCCCAGCGGGCCGAGCTCAAGCCGGGCACCCTCGATCGCCTGATCGGGAGCGGCTACACGATGGTGTCGCTGACCGTCGCCCAGGACCGCACGCCCTTCGCCGAGGCGATGGCCTCGCTCGCCAAGGAGCGGCGCTTCTTCCTGGAGCGTCCGGACCGTTTCGTCCTGGTCGACACCGTGGCCGACGTCGAGCGTGCCAAGGCCGAGGGCAAGCTCGCGGTCGCCTTCCATTTCCAGGGCTGCAACCCGCTCGAAGGCAAGCTCGAGAACGTGGCGCTCTTCTACGACCTCGGCATCCGCCACATGCTGCTCGCCTACAACATGCGCAACCTCGCCGCCGACGGCTGCCACGAGCGCACCGACGCCGGCCTCAGCCGCTTCGGCATGGCGCTGGTGGCGGAGATGAACCGCGTCGGCATGATCGTCGACGTCACCCATGTCGGCTACCGCAGTTCGCTCGATGCGATCGAGGCGTCGACGGCGCCGGTGATCTTCTCCCACTCCAATCCGCGGACGGTCTTCGACCACGAGCGCAACATCCGCGACGACCAGATCCGCGCCTGCGCCGCCTCGGGCGGGGTGGTCGGCATCAACGGCCTCGACCTCTTCCTCGGCGGGCCGCCGACGGTCGATCTCTTCCTGCGCCACCTGCGCTACTGTCTCGACCTCGTCGGCCCGGATCATGTCGGGCTCGGGCTCGACTTCGTCTACGATCCGGAGACGCTGACCAACGTGCTGATCCGCGGCACCGCCCAGCGCTATCCCGCGGGCAGCGGCTACGACCGGGCGCGGGTGCCGCAGTTCTTCCAGCCCGAGCAGGTGCCGGCGGTGACCGACGGCCTTTCGGCCGCGGGCTGGAGCGACGCCGACGTGGTCAAGATCCTGGGGGGCAACTGGATGCGGGTGGCACGCCAGGTGTGGCGGCCCGCCAACGGGGGGAGGAGCGCGGCATGAGGAAGTTCCTGGCGACGGCGGCCGTTGCGGCCGCACTGGCGACACCGGCGGCGGCGGCCGACCTCACGGTCGGGGCGCGCTTCGATCCCTCGATCGACCCGCACTTCCTCTACCTGTCGACCAACATGGCCTACGCCCAGCACATGTTCGAGCCGCTGGTGGCGCGCGACATCAACTCGCAGCCGATCCCCGGCCTGGCCGAGAGCTGGCGCCCGGTCGACGACCGGACGTGGGAGTTCAAGCTGCGCCGCGGCGTCAAGTTCCACGACGGGCAGGAGTTCACGGCCGAGGACGTGCTCTTCACCGTCAAGCGGGTGCCGTCGATCCCGAACAATCCCAGCGCCTATGTCGGCGCCCTGCGCTCGGTCGTCGCGACCGAGGCGCCGGATCCCTACACGGTGATCTTCCGCACCGACCGGCCGAACCCGATCCTGCCGAGCCAGTTCACGATCATGTCGATCGTGTCGCACAAGGCGGCCGCGGGGGCGACGCCCGCCGACTTCGCGTCCGGCAAGGCGGCGATCGGCACCGGCCCCTACCGGTTCGTGCACTACACCCGCGGCGACCGCCTGGAGCTCGAGCGCTTCGACGGCCATCGCGGACCGAAGCCGGCGTGGGACAAGGTCACCTTCCGCTTCATGTCGAACCCCGCCGCCCGGGTGGCGGCGCTCCTGGCCGGCGACGTCGACATGATCGACTTCGTGCCGACCGCCGACCTGCCGCGGCTGAAGTCGGACGCGCGCACCAACCTCGCCACCCGCGCCTCCGACCGCGTCATCTACCTCGTCCCCAACGTCGGCGCCGACACGGTGCCGGGATTGACGACCAAGGCGGGCGAGCCGCTCGACCGCAACCCGCTGAAGGACGTGCGGGTGCGCCGCGCCCTGTCGCTCGCGATCAACCGCCCGGCCCTGGTCGAGCGGGTGATGGAGGGCTTCGCGGCCCCGTCGGGCCAGCTCGTGCCCGAGGGCTTCTTCGGCTACGACCCGGGCATCCCGGTGCCGGCCTTCGACCTCGCCCGCGCCCGGCAGCTGCTGGCCGAGGCCGGCTGGGCCGACGGCTTCGGCATGACCGTCGCCTGCACCACCGACCGCTACGTCAACGACGCCGCCATCTGCCAGGCCCTGGCGCAGATGTGGGCACGGGCCGGCCTCGCCATGAAGGTCGAGACCTATCCGTCGAACGTCTTCTTCACCAAGGTCCGCAAGGGCCAGTCGGAGCTGCCGATGATGCTGCTCGGCTGGGGCAGCTCGTCCACCGGCGATTCCTCGGGCGCGCTGACCGGGCTCCTGCACTCGATCGACGCCGCCCGCGGCTACGGCGCCTACAATTTCGGTGCCTACGCGTCCAAGGAGGTCGACCAGCGCATCGAGGAGGCGACGACCACCATGGACGCCAAGGCACGGCTGGCGCTGATGCAGGGCGCGATGCGGGCGGCCGTCGAGGACGGGGCGATCATCGCGCTCCACACCCAGATGACCGCGGTCGCGACGCGCAAGGGCATCGCCTACGCGCCCCGCGCCGACGAATGGACGATGGCGATGCAGGCGACGCCGGCGGCGAAGTAGCCGCCGGCGGGATTCCCCGGATTCAGCGCCGCCCGGTCGCGAGCCAGGCGGCGCATTCCGGGCCGAGCTCGGCCACCGCGCGCGCCTCGTAGCGGCGGATGTCGTCCTCAGTCAGCGTGTCGCGCCAACGGCCGTTGGTGCCCTTGTGGATGAAGGTCTCGGCGCCGCCGTCCCAGAAGACGCCGCCCAGCGGCGCCGCCTTGCCGGCGTTCGCCTTCATCCACTCGAAGGTGCAGTGCTCGACCTGGGTCGGGAAGCGCGCCTCGTCGATCGGGATGTCGAGGAAGGCGGCGATGCGGCGCATCATCCCCGGCAGGTCGCGCTTCAGCTCCTCGTAATGGACGAGCATCAGGTTCGGCAGGTGGCGGATCTGCCACCAGCTCCGGACATTCTCCCAGTAGGGCCAGAACGGATGGCCGTCCCGCTCCAGCCAGTCGAGGAAATACTGCCGGACCGAATCCGGCGGTGGCTCGATCGGCGGGCCGACGCGGCCGGGGGTATCGTTCAGCGCCTCGTACCAGAGCGCGTTGGCGTTGGCGTGGTGGTTGTACATGCTCCACACCACGTCGCGGCCGTCGCGCACGATGTAGATGTAGCGGACGGCGGGCGAATAGCGCAGGGCGTCGACCGGCAGGTGGGTCTTGATGAAGCGCCGGTGCGTCTGGGCCTCGAGCGCGGCGTACTTCGCCTCGGCCGGCGGCACCCGGAGGTCGAGCCACGGCGACAGCTCGGCGACGTTGACGGCGGGATCGCCGTCGAAGACGAGCTGGCCGACGATCTGCTGCGTCCAGGTGGTGCCGGACTTGGCGTAGGTCGCGATGACGATGTCGTCGTCGCGGAACCGGAAGCGGTCCCAGACCGTGCTGTCGAAATGGTGGTTGTGCAGGTCGCGGCTCTTCACCGGCCAGACGGCTGCGTCCGTGTTCATGCCCCATGCCTCCCCGCCGAGAGGCCTGATCCTATAGCAGGGATCGCCCGGTGACGGCACGGATGATGCAGATCGGGCGCTGCAATTTCCGGTAGGGTCGATGACGGTCCCGCATCATACTTCGACGCCATGACGATCCGCGCCGCCATCCGCCACGTCACCCGCTACCGCTACGACCGCCGGGTGGGGCTGGGGCCCCAGGTCGTCCGGCTGCGACCGGCGCCGCACTGCCGGACGCCGATCCTGGCCTATTCGCTGAAGGTCGACCCGGCCGAGCATTTTCTCAACTGGCAGCAGGATCCGCAGTCGAACTGGCTGGCGCGCGTCGTCGTGCCGGAGACGACGGACCATTTCACGGTCGCGGTCGACCTCGTGGCCGAACTCGCGGTCATCAACCCGTTCGACTTCTTCCTGGAGCCGGAGGCCGAGCAGTTCCCCTTCGCCTATGCGCCCGATCTCGCCGCCGATCTCGCGCCCTACCTCGTCCACGAGCCGTGCGGGGACCGGTTCGCCGACTACCTGGCCTCGATCCCGCGCGCGCCGAAGCCGACGGTGGGGTTCCTCTTCGACCTCAATGCCAAGGTCGCGCGCGACATCACCTACCTCATCCGCATGGAACCGGGCATCCAGGCTCCGGACGAGACGCTGGAGCGGGCGGCCGGGTCCTGTCGCGATTCCGCCTGGCTGCTGGTCCAGTTGCTGCGGCGCCTCGGGCTGGCGGCGCGCTTTGCCTCGGGCTACCTCATCCAGCTGAAGCCCGACGTCGAGGCGCTCGACGGGCCGAGCGGCACCGACCACGACTTCACCGACCTCCATGCCTGGTGCGAGGTCTACCTCCCCGGCGCCGGCTGGGTCGGGCTCGACGCGACCTCGGGCCTGTTCGCCGGCGAAGGCCATATCCCGCTCGCCTGCGCCGCCCACCCGACGGCGGCCGCGCCGATCAGCGGCGGCGTCGAGCCCTGCGAGGTCGCCTTCGACTTCGAGATGTCGGTCGCCCGCGTCGACGAGGCGCCGCGCTCGACCCGTCCCTACACGCCCGAGCAGTGGGCGGCGATCGACCGCGTCGGCGACGAGGTCGACCGCGTGCTCGCCGAGGGCGACGTGCGCCTGACGATGGGGGGCGAGCCGACCTTCGTCTCGATCGACGACATGGAGGGGGCGGAGTGGACGACGGCCGCGGTCGGTCCGACCAAGCGCGCCTTCGCCGATACGCTCGTGCGCCGGCTGATGGAGCGCTTCGCGCCCGGCGGCCTGCTGCACTATGGCCAGGGCAAGTGGTATCCGGGCGAGAGCCTGCCGCGCTGGGCCTTCGCCCTCTACTGGCGCG